>NZ_BAAHCA010000431.1:0-4089 GCF_054776295.1 Streptomyces sparsus | reverse complement strand
CCGGCCCGGTGGTCGGGTCGGGCGCCGCCCGGTGTCCGGGGCGGCAGCCGGCGGTCAGGCTTCGCGGGAGCCCTCGTACATCGCCTCGATGACGTCGGTGTACTCGCGCTCCACCACGGGCCGCTTGACCTTCAGGCTCGGGGTGAGCTCCCCGTGCTCGATGTCCAGGTCCCGGGGCAGTACCGAGAAGTTCTTGATCGTCTGCCAGCGCTGGAGGTCGGCGTTGACCCGCTGGACGAAGCCGTCGATCAGCTCGCGCACCTCCGGTGCGGACACGACCTCGGCGTAACCGCGGCCGGCGAGGCCGTGGGTCGCCGCCCACGGCATGATCACTGTCTCGTCCAGCGCGATGAGCGCGGTGCAGAAGTTCCGGCCGTTGCCGATGACCAGGATGTTGCTGACGAAGGGGCAGACGGCCTTGAAGCGGCCCTCGATCTCGGTGGGCGCCACGTACTTGCCGCCGGAGGTCTTGAACAGGTCCTTCTTGCGGTCGGTGATCCTGACGAAGCCGTCCTTGTCGACCTCACCGATGTCGCCGGAGTGGAACCAGCCGTCGCTCTCCAGCACCTCCGCGGTCTTCTCCGGCAGGTTGTGGTAGCCGCGCATCACGCCCGGGCCCCTCAGCAGGACCTCACCGTCGTCCGCGATCCGGACCTCGGTACCGGGCAGCGGCCTGCCGACCGTGCCCACCCGGTAGTCGTCGGCGGGGTTGACCGTGCAGGCGGCGCTGGTCTCGGTCAGGCCGTAGCCCTCGAGCACGTGCACGCCCGCACCGGCGAAGAAGTAGCCGATGTCGGGGGCGAGGGCCGCGCTGCCGGACACGCTGCCCCGCAGGTTGCCGCCGAAGGCCGCGCGGATCTTGCCGTACACCAGCTTGTCGGCGACGGCGTGCCGCACGGTGAGCGACAACGGCACCTTGGCGTGCCCGGTCGCCGTCATGCTCTCCTGGCGGGTCCTGGCGTAGTCGCGGGCGACCTTCGCGGCCCAGAGGAAGATCCTGTACTTGACGCCGCCTTCGGCTCTGGCCTTGCTCGCGATGCCGTTGTAGACCTTCTCGAAGATGCGTGGCGCGGAGGCCATCAGAGTGGGCCGGACGGCGGGCAGATTGGTGATGATGCGGTCGACGCGCCCGTCCACCGCCATCACGTGACCGGTCCGGATCTGCCCGGAGATCAGGGCCTTGCCGAAGACGTGGGACAGCGGCAGCCACAGGAACTGGACGTCGTCGGACCGCAGCAGTCCGACGGCCTCCTGCGCGACCCCCTGGTACGACCAGCAGTCGTGCACCAGGCGCACGCCCTTCGGCCGACCGGTCGTGCCGGAGGTGTAGATCAGGGTGGCGAGATGCTCCGGCTCGATCGCCCGGACCGCCTCCTCGACCGCGTCGGGATGCTCCTCCAGGTACACCGCGCCGCGCTTCTCCAGCTCGGCCAGGGACAGCACTTCCAGGCCCGCCACCTGCGGGGCGTCCGCCTGCGGGTCGAAGAGGATCGCGTGGTCCAGCTCGGGCAGGCCGTCGGCGTGGGCGACCACCTTGGCGAGCTGCTCGGCGTTCTCGACGAAGATCGCCCGGCTGCCGGAGTCGGAGAGGATGTACTCCGTCTCCTCGGCGTTGGTGCTGGGGTAGACGGCGGTGGCGGCGGCCCCCGCGAGCATCGCGCCCATGTCCGCGAGGATCCACTCCACCCTGGTGGAGGAGGAGATCGCCACCCGCTCCTCGGCGCCGACGCCGAGGGCGAGCAGGCCGGCCGCGATCGCCCGGACCCGGTCGGCGGTCTCCGCCCAGGTCAGCGAGCGCCACTGCTCGTCGCCGGAGGAACCGTCACCGACCGGCACCGGGAAGCGGTAGGCCTCGCGGTCGGGTGTGGCCTCGACCCTCGAGAGGAAGAGGTGCGCCACGGAAGCCGGGCGGTTCTCGACAAGGGACTGCTCTGCACTCACATTGACCTCCGGGCCCGGATGCGCCCACACGACTTGTTAACCGACAGGTAACCAGCGGGCTGTGGTGAGACTAAGGGGAAACCCGGCGATGCGTAAGAGGCGTCGTGCAAGAGGGGACGGCGGGGTTCCCCCTGGTCCGGCGGCTCGCGAGGCCGTCGGCCGCCGAGGAGGGGTCGGCGACGGCAGCAGCACGCCCTCGTCCACGGCCCGCCCTCACGGGCCCGCCGCCGGTGGACAGGGCGGTGACAAGGCGGCGGCAAGAGGGGACGGGCAGGCTGGCGCCGATGCGACGCCCGGGGAGCTCCGACCGGTTCGGAACCCGACGTCGAACGCGGCTCGACGGCCGGCTGGCCGGCTGGCCGCGTTCGCGAAGGCGGCGCCGGGGAGGAGGCACGGTGTCAGGGGAGAAACAGGCGGAAGCATCCCTTTCGGGTCCGCTTTCCCCCGCTCGCGTGCCGACGCTCCCCGTCGCATCATGCAACAGGCGGCCCGCCGCGCTTCCCTCGTCCGAGGAGCCGACGGAGGAGCGATCACCCGCACTCCGCCGGGCCGAGCGGCCCGCCGTTCCGCGCCACTGCCCAGGAGGAGCATCATGCCTTTCATCACCGTCGGCCGGGAGAACAGCACCGACATCGACCTCTACTACGAGGACCACGGACAGGGCCGGCCGGTGGTGCTCATCCACGGCTACCCCCTGGACGGGCAGTCCTGGGAGAAGCAGCTGCCCGTGCTGCTCGATTCCGGACACCGGGTCATCACCTACGACCGCCGCGGCTTCGGCCGGTCCAGCCGACCCACCACCGGCTACGACTACGACACCTTCGCCGCCGACCTCAACACGGTGATGGAGACCCTCGACCTCACCGACGCCGTACTGGTCGGCTTCTCCATGGGCACCGGCGAAGTCGGCCGCTACCTGGGCACCTACGGTTCGGGACGGGTGGCGAAGGCCGCGTTCCTCGCCGGTCTCGAGCCCTACCTGCTCAAGACGGACGACAACCCCACGGGCGTCGACGGGGAGGTGTTCGAGGGCATCCTCGCGGCCGTCAGCCAGGACCGCTACGCGTACTTCACCGAGTTCTACCAGGCCTTCTACAACCTCGACGAGAACCTGGGCTCCCGCATCAGCGAGGACGTCGTCCGGGCCAACTGGGCGACCGCGGCCGGCGCGTCCGCCCACGCCTCGCGCGCGGCCGTCCCCACCTGGACGACGGACTTCCGCGCCGACATTGCCAAGATCGACGTGCCGGCGCTCATCCTGCACGGCTCCGCCGACCGGATCCTGCCGATCGAGTCGACGGCCATCCCCTTCCACGAGGCCCTGCCCGAAGCCGAGTACGTGGTCATCGAGGGCGCTCCGCACGGCCTGCTGTGGACCCACGCCGACGAGGTGAACAAGGCTCTGACAGCCTTTCTCTCCAGGTAGTCCGAACCCCGGCGGCCCCGCTCGGCGCATCGGCCGAGCGGGGCCGCGACCAGCGTCCCGGGGCGGGGCGGGCTCCGGTGCGATCAGTCCGGGCCGGGCGCGGTGAGAAGCGGGAAGTGAGACGGTTGAACACCGCACCGCTGCGGGCCGTACCCCCGGTGAAGCGTCCACGCATCGAAAGGTCAGCCACCATGTCGCAACCAGTGACCACCCGTCGCACCCTGCTCGCCGCCGCCGGCGCAGCCGGAATCGCCGCCTCACTCACCGCCTGCGGCGGCGACTCAGGGTCGAACGGCGCATACGGCGGTGGCAACGACACGGAGGCCCCGCCGGCCGAGGAGTCCACCGGCGGGCAGTCGGACGGCGGTCAGCCGGAGGGCGGCGGCGCGGAACTGGGCAGGACGGCTGACATCCCCGAGGGCGGCGGCACGGTCTTCAAGGACCAGAAGGTGGTCGTGACGCAGCCGACCAGCGGGGAGTTCAAGGCCTACTCCGCCGTCTGCACCCACCAGAACTGCCTGGTGGCGGAGGTGTCGGACGGCACCATCAACTGCGCCTGCCACGGCAGCAAGTTCAGCATCACCGACGGCAGCGTGACGAACGGTCCCGCCCAGCAGCCGCTGCCCGCGGCCGACATCTCGGTGGACGGTGACGCCATCCGGATGGCGTGACCGGCGCGGGGACGGGCGGCGTCGGCGCCGGGTGCGACCGAGGGCACCCCG
>NZ_BAAHCA010000430.1:0-4097 GCF_054776295.1 Streptomyces sparsus | reverse complement strand
GCACCCGGCCGCGCCCGCCCGTCCGCAGCCGTCCCTCGACAAGGCCGCCGGGCCGGCGGCCGGGACGGTCGCGCCGGCCGCCGACCATGACGCGCTGCTGCGGCGGCTGCGGGAACTCGGCGAGCTGCACAGCACCGGCGTGCTCACCGACGAGGAGTTCAGCGCCGCCAAGAAGGCCGTACTGGACCGCTTCTGAGCCCCGCCTCAGTCCGGGAGACTGCGGCGTCACCCTCATTGCGACACGTTCCTGCCCGGAATCGGGCAGGATTCTTGCGAAAGGCGGGCGGTGCCCTCAGTATCAACGGGTGCCCGAACGCCGGACGCCGCACCACGACGAACTCATCGACCACCTGGTCCGCACCACCGCGCTGCATCGCGGCGAGGCGACCCGGGTGGTCCTGGACGTTCTGGCGTATTTCGACGAGACCACGGAGGAGTACGTCCGTCGACGGCACCGCGAGCTGCAGGCCGGCGGACTGACCAATCCGGTGATCTTCGAGCGGATCACCGCGGAACTGCCGCACCGGGCGGTCGCACCACCGCAGCTCTCGCTGCGGCAGCTGCGCCGCATCGTCTACGGCTGACGCGGCGCCGCCGGCTCCCGGTCCGACCGGGCACCACGAACACGCTGACGAGGAGAAGTGCTATGTGCGGGATCGTTGGATACATCGGCAAACGCGACGTGGCGCCGCTGCTGCTGGAGGGCCTCCAGCGGCTGGAGTACCGGGGTTACGACTCGGCCGGCATCGCCATCCACGGCACCGGCACGGGGAAGAGCGGCGGCCTGCGCACGGCCAAGGCCAAGGGCCGGGTCCGCGAGCTGGAGGCGCGACTGCCCAAGCGGTTCAACGGCAGCACCGGCATCGCGCACACCCGCTGGGCCACGCACGGCGCGCCGAGCGACGAGAACGCGCACCCGCACACCGAAACGGCAGGCCCCGACGCCAAGGTGGCCGTCGTCCACAACGGCATCTTCGACAACGCCGACGACCTGCGGGCCAAGCTCACCGCCGACGGCGTCGTGTTCGTCTCCGAGACCGACACCGAGGTGCTCGCGCACCTGATCGGGCGCGCCCAGGCCGAGACGCTGGAGGAGAAGGTCCGCGAGGCGCTCAGCGTCATCGAGGGCACCTACGGCATCGCCGTGCTGCACGCCGACTTCCCCGACCGGATCGTCGTCGCCCGCAACGGCTCCCCGGTGCTGCTGGGCATCGGCGAGCACGAGATGCTCTTCGCGTCCGACGTCGCCGCGCTCGTCTCGCACACCCGGCAGGTCGTCACCCTCAACGACGGTGAGATGGCCACCATCAAGGCCGACGACTACCGCACCTACACCACCGAGGGCTCGCGCACCTCGACGTCGCCGGAGACCGTGGAGTGGGCCGCGGAGTCCTACGACATGGCCGGCCACGACACCTACATGCACAAGGAGATCGCCGAACAGGCCGACGCCGTCGACCGGGTGCTGCGCGGCCGGATCGACGACCGGTTCGCCACCGTGCACCTCGGCGGCCTCAACCTGGACGCCCGCGAGGCCCGCGGGGTGCGCCGGGTCAAGATCCTCGGCTGCGGCTCCGCCTACCACGCCGGCATGATCGGTGCCCAGCTCATCGAGGAGCTGGCCCGCATCCCCGCGGACGCCGAACCGGCCAGCGAGTTCCGCTACCGCAACGCGGTGGTGGACCCCGACACCCTCTACATCGCCGTCAGCCAGTCCGGCGAGACCTACGACACGCTGGCCGCCGTGCAGGAGCTCAAGCGCAAGGGCGCGCGGGTGCTGGGCGTCGTCAACGTGGTCGGCAGCGCCATCGCCCGGGAGACCGACGGCGGCGTGTACGTGCACGCCGGCCCCGAGGTCTGCGTCGTCTCCACCAAGTGCTTCACCAACACGGCGGTGGCCTTCGCGCTGCTCGCCCTGCACCTGGGCCGGATCCGGGACCTTTCCGTCGCCGACGGCAAGCGCATCATCGACGGCCTGCGCCGGCTGCCCGCGCAGATCGCGGAGATCATGGCCGGTGAGGCCGAGATCGAGAAGCTCGCGGCCGAGTACGCCACCGCCAAGTCGATGATGTTCGTCGGCCGCGTCCGGGGCTATCCGGTGGCCCGGGAGGCGTCCCTGAAGCTCAAGGAGGTCTCCTACATCCACGCCGAGGCCTACCCGGCGTCCGAGCTGAAGCACGGCCCGCTGGCCCTGATCGAGCCCGCCGTGCCGACCGTGGCGATCCTTCCGGACGACGAACTGCTCGACAAGAACCGGGCCACGCTGGAGGAGATCAAGGCCCGCCAGGGCCGCATCCTGGCCGTCGCCCACAGCCGGCAGGAGAAGGCCGACCACACCATCGTGGTGCCGCGCAACGAGGTCGAGCTGGACCCGATCCTGATGGGCCTCCCGCTGCAACTCCTCGCCTACCACACCGCCCTGGCCCTTGGCCGGGACATCGACAAGCCGCGCAACCTGGCGAAGTCCGTCACCGTCGAGTAGCCGCCGGCGCCCGAGCGGCATGAGCGAGGGGCCCCGGAACGCGTGCCACCAGACACGTTCCGGGGCCCCTCCATGTGCCGGCGTCGCCCATCACGCCGGCGGTGAGCTGCCCGCCGGGGACCGTCACCTCCCGTTCGGCAGCACGCTGTGCGGGGTGTATGCCCGTTCCCGAGGCGTCCTGCACCACTTCGAGCCCGGAAATTTCACCGAGTGGAGTGCGGGGAAAAGGAGTTGGGCGTGGGGCAGCTCGCCCGGCCGGTCTGCGGAGAACATCCGCGGCGCCGTCGTCGATCAGTCGGCGGGCCCCGGGAAATCGCTCGGAAGCGGGTCGGAAGACCGTCGGACGGTGATCGGAGGCGGGTCGGAAAACGCTCGTCGAACGGTGGGAATGCAGGGGAGTACGGCGGCTCCGGACGTTTCCACGGACGTCCACCGAGTGTTCCCCCGAGGGTTTCCGCGGGCTCCGGAGTCGCCATTTCCGGGTGCTCCCGACGGCCGCTCGGGAACCCCCGGTGCCACCCGCGGAAAAACCCGCCCGCCGCACTTCCGTCCCCTCGCCGGGACCCTTCCGGGCGAAGGTTCGGACGGTCGGACGGTCGGACGGTCGGACGGTCGGACGGGATGGGCGGGAGCACCGGGAAGTCGTGGCCGCGACGGGCGGCGGAGTCCGGTGGCGGTGCGCTGGCGGTGTCGTGGCGCGGTCCGGAAGGCCGCGGTGATCCGCCGCCGTCTCAGGGAATGACCACCACGGGACGCTGTGCGCGACGGGCGAGGCGGCCGGCGACCGAGCCGAAGATGCGGCCGACGAGGCCGTGCGTGGAGCCGACGACGATGGCGTCCGCCGAGTACTCCCGGCCGACCTCCTCCAGCTCGTGGCAGATGTCGCCACCGCGCTCGACCAGGATCCACGGGACCTCGGCGAGGTAGTCGGCGCAGGCCAGTTCCAGCCCCAGTACCTCGGTGCGGTGGTCGGGCACGTCGACGAACACCGGGGGCTCGCAGCCCGCCCAGACCGTCGTCGGCAAGCGGTTCGCCACATGCACGATGATCAGGCCGGAACCCGACCGTCGGGCCATGCCGATGCTGTATGCCAGTGCCCGTTCACTGGAGGTGGAGCCGTCGAATCCGACGACGACTCCGTGCTGGAACGCGGGATCGCAGGAATGGCGTTCCTGTTCCGCCGCATCGGCCCGTGCCGGGGAATCGGCTACGGGCTTGCGGTCCGCTGGTTCGGGGATCTCGTGTCCGGCCATTGGCGTCTCGGCGAAAGAAGTCCTCGTGCGGAGGGGCGGCGGATGGTTGCGGGCTAAATAAAACGTCCGGGAAGCGTCTTTCCGGGGCCCTACCTCCAGGGTACGGCGCCACACGCCCCGTGCCCAGAGGTTGAGGGCGAAGCATGCCGGAGCGCCGCGTTTCGTGCAATGGCCGCGGTCACGCCCGGCGCGTCGCCGTGACCGAGCCACCCCGCACCCCCGGGCTTCCATGAAAGCGGACCGCGGGCCTCCGACGCCGGACGACCCGGGGCGCACGCCACCGGGCGGCACGGATCCCCGCGGTCCGTCGACCAGGCGCTTCCGCCGGCGGAACGCGCTCCCGACGCGAGTCGGGGCGCGAG
>NZ_BAAHCA010000429.1:0-4104 GCF_054776295.1 Streptomyces sparsus | reverse complement strand
CGGGGCCGCCTGGCGCGCCGGGCGCGGGTCAGTCACCGCCCCGCACCCCCAGCACCTCCGCCAGGTCGTAGCGGACGGGCTCCTCCAACTGGGCGTAGGTGCACGACCGGGGCGTGCGGTCCGGCCGCCAGCGGCGGAACTGGACGGTGTGCCGGAACCGGTCGCCCTGCATGTGGTCGTAGGCCACCTCGCACACCCGCTCGGGGCGCACGGCCAGCCACGACATGTCCTTCTGACCGCTCCACCGGCTCGGCGTGCCGGGCAGCCGGCGCTCGGCGTGCGCCTGCTCGTTCCGCCAGTCGGACCAGGGGTGGTCCTCGTAACCGTCGACGACCAGTGGCTGGAGTTCGGCCATCAGCTCCGCGCGGCGCCGCATCGGGAACGAGGCGCAGGCGCCGACGTGCTGCAACCTGCCGTCGGTGTCGTACAGACCGAGCAGCAGCGAACCCACCACCGGACCGCTCTTGTGCGGGCGGATCCCGGCGACGACGCAGTCGGCGGTGCGTTCGTGTTTGATCTTCAGCATCAGCCGCTGGTCGGGCCGGTAGGGCAGGTCCGGGTCCTTCGCGACGATCCCGTCCAGTCCGGCGCCCTCGTAGCGGTCGAACCACGAACGGGCGAGTTCGACGTCGGTGGTGGCCGGCGCGACGAAGACCGGGTCGCGGGCGTCCCGCAGCGCCTCGACCAGCAGTTCACGCCGCTGCCGCAGCGGCGCGTCGAGCAGCGCGGTGTCTCCCAGCGCCAGCAGGTCGAAGGCGACGAAGCCGGCGGGCGTCGACGTGGCGAGCAGCTTCACCCGGGAGGCGGCGGGGTGGATCCTGGCCTGCAGCGCGTCGAAGTCGAGACGGCCGTCGGCGGCCACCACGATCTCCCCGTCCACCACGCACCGCGGCGGCAGCCGGTCCAGGAGCGCGGCCACCAACTCCGGGAAGTACCGGGTCAGGGTGTTGGTGGAGCGGCTGCCGATCTCGATCTCGTCGCCGTCCCGGAACACCACGGCCCGGTAGCCGTCCCACTTGGCCTCGTAGTGCATGCCGGCCGGGATCCGCGTCACCGCCTTGGCCAGCATGGGCTTCACCGGAGGCATCACCGGAAGATCCATGGGCCGATTCTGCGTCCGGAGGGCGCCGGCCGCCCGTCGGCGAGCGCCGGACGGCGGCCCGGCCTAGCGTGGGGGCATGCGTGAGGCGCTGGAGCTCGAGGTCGGCGGACGGACGGTGCGGCTGTCCCATCCGGACAAGGTGTACTTCCCGGAGCGGGGTTTCACCAAGCTCGACGTCGCCCGCTACTACGCCACGGTCGGGGACGGTGTGCTGCGGGCGCTGCGGGACCGGCCGACCACACTGGAGCGCTACCCCGACGGGGTGACGGGGGAGTCGTTCTTCCAGAAGCGGGCCCCGAAGAACCTGCCGGAGTGGATCCCCACCGCACGCATCAGCTTCCCCAGCGGACGGCACGCGGACGAGATCTGCCCGACCGAGGTCGCGGCCGTGCTGTGGGCGGCGAACCTGGGCTGCCTGACCTTCCACCCCTGGCCCGTGCGACGGCAGGCTCCCGACCATCCGGACGAGTTGCGTATCGACCTGGACCCCCAGCCCGGGACCGACTACGACGACGCCCGCCGTGTCGCGGCGGACCTGCACGCGCTGCTGGGGGAACTCGGTCTGCGCGGCTGGCCCAAGACGTCCGGCGGCCGTGGCCTGCACGTGCTGGTGCCGCTGGAGCCCGAGTGGACCTTCGTGGACGTGCGGCGTTCGGCGATCGCGCTGGGACGCGAGTTGGAGCGTCGTGCGCCCGACCGGGTCACCACCGCGTGGTGGAAGGAGGAGCGCGGGGCGCGGATCTTCGTGGACTACAACCAGACGGCCAGGGACCGCACCGTGGCGTCCGCGTACTCGGTGCGGCCGGGACCCCGGGCGCAGGTGTCGGCTCCGCTGCGCTGGGAGGAACTCGCGGACGCCCGTCCGCAGGACTTCGACCTGGCGACGATGCCCGGGCGCTGGGCCGAGGTGGGTGACGTGCACGCCGACCTGGAGCACCACGCGTACCGGCTGGAGCCGTTGCTGGAACTGGCCGAGCGGGACCTGCGGGACCACGGCCTCGGGGACCTGCCGTACCCGCCCGACCACCCGAAGATGGCCGGGGAGCCCACCCGGGTGCAGCCCAGCCGGGCCAAGGGCCGGAAATGACGGGACGGCCCGCGGACGTGGCGTCCGGGGGCCGTCGTCGTACGACTTCGCCGCTCAAGCGGCCAACCGGTTCGACCGGTCAGGTCACTTGTTGATGCAGGTGTTGCCGAAGGTCGGGTTGAGCGCGGCGATCACGTTCACGGTGTTGCCGCAGATGTTGATCGGCACGGAAACCGGAACCTGGATCAGGTTGCCGCTGAGCACGCCGGGGGAGTGCGCCGCGACGCCCTCCGCGGAGGCGCCGCTCGAGTGCGCCATGGCGCCACCGGCACCGCCGACCATCAGGGCACAACCGGCGGCGGCCATCGTGGTGGCCTTGATGATGCGCTTCATCATCAATCTCCTTTCACAGGTGGATGAACCGTTCCCTTCAACGAGCGGAATGGTTCAGGGATACGCCCTGTCACTCGAAGGTTCAACGGGCTGCGCCGGTTGAACTCCTGGTGAATAACATTGCTGTGGGGAGAACGACGTGGGGCGGGTTCGGGCACGACCAGTGCCCCCATTCGGTGTGTTCAGCGCGTCTCGCGTGATCTCGAACTGGCTATCTGTCAAGGTGCTCTCCTGCTTGGCTGAAAAGAAATCGGAGAGCGAGTCATGCTGATGCCCCAAGGTTTTGCCGGGCGTGCCGCGCTGTGTGCGTTGACGGTCCTCACCGCGTCGGCGGTGCTGCCCGCCGCCGCCGCGCCGGTGGCCGCGGAGTCGGCGCGGGTGCCGTTCCAGGAGCGGTACACGGCGGTCCAGCACGGCGGGCTCGTCCGGGCCGCCAACTCCTCCATCACCTGCCGCACGGCGGTGGTGCGAGGGGCGCGCAGCTGCCCGGAGGCGCGCCGGGGCGCGGGGGTCAACGGCGACTACGAGATGTTCTACGTCGACGTGGACGACGACCCGCTGACGTACAACTCCAGCAAGGCGGAACTGCGTGTTCCGAAAGGTGCGCGGGTCAGCTGGGCGCGGCTCTACTGGGGCGGGAACCTGCGGGTGGGGGAGCAGAAGCCCCCTGAGGACAACGGTCGGGTGCTGGTCGCCGAGCCGGGGGGCCGCTACAAGGAGGTGCTGGCCGACTCCGTGATCGGTCATCGCACGAGCGGCAGCGACGACGCCTTCCAGGCCTCCGCCGACGTCACCGAACTGGTGCGCGGCAGCGCCTCCGGCCACTGGACGGTCGCTCAGGTGAACGTCGCGATGGGGCACTCGCCGGCCGGCGCGTGGGGTGGCTGGACGCTGGTGGCCGCCTACGAGAAAGCCGACGAGCCGCTGCGTCGGCTGGCCGTCTGGGACGGGTTCGAGGCGCTGCACGCCAACCGCCGGAATCTGTCCGTCCGTTTGAATGTTCCGGGTGTTCCGGCCGGCGCCGCCGGCAGCGCCGGAGTGGTCTCCTACAACGGCGACCGGGGCAGTGGCGACACGCTGAGTGTGCGTACCGACCGCCGGAAAGCCGTACGTATGGGCGACACTGCGAATGCGGTGAACGACGTCATGAACTCGACCATCGCGGACCACGGCCGGGACGTCCGGAACCGTGAACCGGCTCATACGAACAATCTTGGTTATGACTCGGACGTGTTCGATATCAAGCCCGCACTGAAGTACGGCGCCGACCGCCTCACCTTCGATTTCCGTTCCGGCTCCGACGGTTACCACACAGGCGTTCTCTTCCTGCAGGCCGACGCACGCCGCTGAGACGTTCTCCGGGGAGCCGGGCAGCACATTCACCAGATCCGCGTGTACGGGAGAGAACTGCGCGTGCCGCAACACACTCAACAGGCAGATCCGCTGACGGTGCTGCACCTCGCCCAACCGGTCGAGGGCGGGGTGGCCCGGGTGGTCGCCGACCTCGTCCGGGCCCACACCGCCGAAGTGCTGCGCGCCGTCACGGCCTGCCCGCCCGGCGGCACCCTGTCCGCCGCCGCCC
>NZ_BAAHCA010000428.1:0-4106 GCF_054776295.1 Streptomyces sparsus | reverse complement strand
CCGAGCGCCTTGGCCGCGGCCCGCACCAGCTCACCGGCCTTGAGGCCGCGCTCGCGGGCGGCCTCGTTGGTGGCGATGACCGTGACCGGCCGCTCCTTGACCACACTGAACAGGGCCACGACGGCGGGACGGTCACCGGGGATGCGGCTGCGCACGTCGAGCACCAGCTCGCGCAGGTCGTCGGCGGCCGTGCCGTCCGGCACCCGGGCCGCGGCGAGGGCCACCCCGCCCACGTTCCTGGCGTCCCCGGCGAGTCCGCCGGCGGCCTGGAGCACCTTCTCGGCGCGGAACCGCTCGATCTCCTTCTCGGCCTCCCGGAGCTTGCTCAGCATGCCCGAGACCTTCTCCGGAAGTTCCTCCGGCCGTCCCTTCACCAACTCGGTGAGCTGGGCGACGACCGTGTGCTCCTTGGCCAGGAACCGGTAGGCGTCGGTGCCCACCAGCGCCTCGACACGTCGCACCCCGGACCCGATGGAGGACTCGCCGAGCAGCTTGACCAGGCCGAGCTGCGCGGTGTTGTGGACGTGGGTGCCGCCGCACAGCTCCTTGGAGAAGTCGCCGATCGTCACCACCCGTACCCGGTCGCCGTACTTCTCGCCGAACTCGGCGATGGCGCCCTGCTTGCGCGCCTCGTCCATGCTCATGACCTCGGCGTGCACGTCGAGTTCACGCCCGAGCACCTCGTTGATCTGCTGCTCGACGTCGGACAGCACCGTCCCCGGCACCGCGGTGGGTGAGCCGAAGTCGAAGCGGAACCGGCCGGGCGAGTTCTCCGATCCGGCCTGCGCGGCGGTGGGGCCGAGCGCGTCACGGAGGGCCTGGTGCGTCAGGTGGGTGGCGCTGTGGGCGCGAGCGATGGCCCGGCGGCGGGAGACGTCGATGGAGCAGAACACGCCCGCGCCGACGGTCACCTCGCCGACCTGCACCACACCCTTGTGGACCGTCACACCGGCCACCGGCTGCTGCACGTCGCGCACCTCGATGACGGCACCGCTGTCCAGCCTGATCCGGCCGGTGTCGGCGAGCTGGCCGCCGCCCTCGGCGTAGAACGGCGTGCGGTCGAGCACGACCTCCACCTCGTCGCCCTCCTGGGCGGCGGGTGAGGTGACGCCGTTGCGCAGCAGCCCGACGAGGGTGGCCTCACCGTCGGTGTGCACGTAGCCGGTGAACTCGGTGGTGCCGGCGGCGTCGGCGACCTCGCGGTAGGCGGAGAGGTCGGCGTGCCCGGTCTTCTTGGCCTGGGCGTCCGCCTTGGCCCGCTCGCGCTGCTCGCGCATCAGGCGGCGGAAGCCGTCCTCGTCGACGCTCAGGCCCTGCTCGGCGGCCATCTCCAGGGTGAGGTCGATCGGGAAGCCCCAGGTGTCGTGGAGCAGGAAGGCCTTCTCCCCAGACAGCTGAGCGCTGCCGGCCGCGCGGGTCTCGGTGACGGCGGTGTCCAGGATGTTGGTGCCGGCCCGGAGCGTCTTGAGGAAGGCCGCCTCCTCGGCGAGGGCCACCGTCTCGATGCGCTTGCGGTCGGTGAGCAGCTCGGGGTACTGCTGCCCCATCGTCTTCAGCACCACGTCGACGAGGTCGCCGACGACGGGCTCGGTGGCGCCCAGCAGGCGCATGTTGCGGATGGCGCGGCGCATGATGCGGCGCAGCACGTAGCCGCGGCCCTCGTTGCCGGGGGTGACGCCGTCGCCGATCAGCATCACGGACGTGCGCAGGTGGTCGGCGACCACGCGCAGCGAGACGTCGGACTGCTCGGCACTGCCGTAGCGGACCCCGGTCAGCTCGGTGGCCCGGTCCATGACGACGCGCAGGGTGTCGGTCTCGTACATGTTGCGCACGCCCTGGAGGATCATCGCCAGGCGTTCCAGTCCGAGACCGGTGTCGATGTTCTTGCTGGGCAGCTCGCCGAGGATCGGGAAGTCCTCCTTGCCGCCGCCGGCGCCACGCTCGTACTGCATGAAGACCAAGTTCCAGATCTCCACGTAGCGCTCGTCGTTGACGGCCGGGCCGCCCTCCTCGCCGAACTCCGGGCCCCGGTCGTAGTTGATCTCCGAGCAGGGGCCGCAGGGGCCGGGCACGCCCATCGACCAGTAGTTGGGGCCCATGCCCAGGCGCTGGATGCGCTCCGCCGGCACGCCGATGACGTCACGCCAGATCCGCTCGGCCTCGTCGTCGCGCTCGTAGACGGTGATCCACAGCTTCTCCGGCTCCAGGCCGTAGCCGCCGTCCGCCACGGAGGAGGTGAGCAGCTCCCAGGCGTAGCGGATGGCCCCTTCCTTGAAGTAGTCACCGAAGGAGAAGTTGCCGCACATCTGGAAGAAGGTGCCGTGCCGGGTCGTCCGGCCGACCTCCTCGATGTCGGGCGTGCGCACGCACTTCTGCACGCTCGTGGCCCGGGCGTGGGGAGGCTTGACCTCACCGAGGAAGTACGGCTTGAACGGCACCATGCCCGCGGGGACCAGCAGCAGCGTCGGGTCGTCCGCGATCAGCGACGCCGACGGCACGACGGTGTGCCCACGCTCCTCGAAGAAGCTGAGCCAGCGGCGGCGGATTTCAGCCGACTCCATCAGTGGTCCTCATTTCGGGTCGTTCGGTGGATCGGGCCCAGTTCGTTCCGCGGGTCCGCGGCAGTGGCGCGGGGCAGGGCGGCCCCTCGCGCGGAGCGGCCGAGGGCGGGGTCGTCGGGGGAGGCGTGCAGCCCGAGGGCGTCGTTGAGTTCGTCCTCGCGCTGCACCATGCCCGAGCGTACGTCGGTGGCGAACTCCTTGAGGCGGTGGCCTGCGTCGACGGCCTTCTCCGCGGCACGGGCGGCCAGCGACTCAGGAGTGAGGCTGCGCAGCTTGCGGTTGACCTTGGTGGTGGCCCAGACGCCTGTGGCGGCGCCGGCGCTGAACCAGAAGGCACGACGGAACATGTGCTGATCAGTCCTTTCCCCGGCCACGCCAGCCGCCGCGGCGAGCCTGCGGCACGGTACGGCTGACGACCACGGCCGGGCGGGGGGTGGATCCGTTCTTGCGGCCCAACGCACGGCGCACCCCGTAGCCGAAGGCCGCGACCTTGACGAGGGGACCGCCGAACGCGGTGGAGACCGTGGCGGAGAGCGCCGAGGCGTTCGCGGTGACCTCCTGCACGTCGGAGGCGATGGAGTCGACGCGGGCGAGCTGGCTCTGCGCCGAACGCACCGTCGCGGACGCCTCTCCGAGCAGCGGAACCGCCTGCTCCGTCACTCCCGTCACCAGCTTGGTAGCGGCTTTGAGCGTCTGGGCGAGCCTGGCCAGAACCACGGCGAGGAACGAGACCAGGATCGCCCAGAAGACAGCCACCAGAAGGCCGGCCACCTCTCCACCGGACACACTGCACCGCTTCCGTCGGTTGTTGTCGTCGTGACGCGTCACCTCTCGCGTCGGTCGCCGGCACACCGGTTCCACCGGGTGCGACGGCGTGTCACGACCTTATCGCGCCGGGCGCTGGGGCCCGTAACGGATTGTGCCGTGCCGTCGTTCCAGGACGGGGACCTCGAGCGGGACGGTTGTACGTTGCGCGGTCGCGTCAGTACGCTCCGTGTCCCATGCGGCGCTTTCCATGTCACGACGGCTACCCCGGGCAGCCCTGTGTGCACGGAAATCGTTCCGGCAACCTGCCGGCCGAGTTGACGGACTTCGTCGGCCGGACCGCGGAACTGGACGTGCTCACCGAGCGGTTGCGCGACTCCCGGCTGGTGACCGTCACCGGTGTGGGCGGGGTGGGCAAGAGCCGGCTCGCGCTGCGGGGCGCCGGCAGTGTGCAGGATCGCTTCTGCGACGGCGTGTGGCTGGTGGACGCCGCGACCCTGCACGATCCCGGACTGCTCGCCCACGCGGTGGCCGACGCGCTGGAACTCACCGACGCCACCGGCCGGGCACCGCTGACCGTGCTCGCCGAGCACCTGGCCGACCGGAGCACGCTGCTGGTGCTGGACGGCGTCGAGCACCTGGTCGAGGAGTGCGCCTCGGTGGTGCACCGCCTGCTGCGGGCGGCGCCCGACCTCCGGGTGCTCACCACCAGCCGCCGCCCGCTGGAGGTGCTGGGTGAGCAGGTGCTGCCGCTCGCCCCGCTGCCGACGCCCGGCGCGG
>NZ_BAAHCA010000427.1:0-4141 GCF_054776295.1 Streptomyces sparsus | reverse complement strand
GGGGCGGCTTCCGCGGCGGTGGTGGACGCGGCGCTGGTGGACGCGGTGTCGGGGCCGGTCGGGTCGTCCTGCTGGGTCACGGTCCTTGCCTCTCGCGAGTGGTGGGGCCCCTCGCCGGCGGCGCGGGGTGCGCCCGCCCGCCGCGGCTGATGCGGTGATCCTGCCGGGCCGGGCGGCAGCCTGGTCAGAGCCGGCCGAGTACCTGGGCCAGCAGGGCGCCCATGCGTGCGGCGGAGTCCCGACCTGCCTGGAGCACCTCCTCGTGGTTCAGCGGTTCGCCCGTCATGCCGGCCGCCAGGTTGGTGACCAGCGAGATGCCGAGCACCTCCGCGCCCGCCTCACGGGCGGCGATCGCCTCCAGCACCGTGGACATGCCGACCAGTTCACCGCCGATGGCGCGGGTCATGTTGATCTCGGCCGGTGTCTCGTAGTGCGGGCCGGGGAACTGTACGTAGACGCCCTCCTCCAGGGAGGGGTCGATCTCCTGGCAGACGGCGCGCAGCCGGGACGAGTACAGGTCGGTGAGATCTACGAAGTTGGCGTCGGCGATCGGTGAGGTCGCCGTCATGTTGATGTGATCGCTGATCAGCACCGGCTGGCCGGGCCGCATGCCGTCCCGCAGCCCGCCGCAGCCGTTGGTGAGCACGATCGTCTTGCAGCCCGCCGCGACGGCGGTACGTACCCCGTGGGCGACGGCGGCGACGCCGCGGCCCTCGTAGTAGTGGGTGCGGCCGAGGAAGACGAGGGCCCGCCGGTCGCCGATGCGGTACGAGCGGATCCTGCCGGCATGGCCGGCCACCGCGGGCGGCGGGAAGCCGGGCAGTTCGGTGACGGGGAACTCGTGCTCGGGACGGCCGAGAGCCTCGGCGGCGGGTACCCAGCCGGATCCCATCACCAGGGCGACGTCGTGGCTCTCCGCCCCCGTCAGCTCGCGCAGGCGGGCGGCAGCCGTCTCGGCGGCTCCGTGAGGGTCGGTGGTGATATCGGATGCGTTCACGCGACGAGGGTAACCGCTTCTCGCCTACGCGCGTAGAAAGGTGGCCCGAGTACGGCGGAAACCACAAACGGAAAGCCCGTCGCCCGGTGTTTTCCTCCGCACCCGTCCGACCGTTCCCGGCGGGGACGGTCGCGGCTGGCCGCGCGGGGGCGGACCCCGCCGGCAGGGCTCAGCAGGGGCGCTTGCGCAGCTCCATGACGTAGTCGTGCGGCGCGCCGCACGACTCGGCGGCGTCGGCGATCTCGCCGAGGTAGCGGGCCGAGGGCAGACCGCCCTCGTAGCCGTTCAGCACGTACGTCCAGGCCGGCTCGTCGCCGTCGAGGGTGTGCACCTTGATCCGCATGCGGCGGTAGATGTCGAGGCCGACGCCCTCCCAGCGGTCCATCGAGTCCTCGTCCATCGGCGCGATGTCGTACAGCGCGACGAAGACCTGCGACCGGGGGGCCTCGACCATCGTCACCAGCGCGCCCTCCCAGCCCATGTGCTCGCCGCCGAAGGTCAGGCGCCAGCCCGAGATCCACCCGGTGCCGCGCAGCGGGGAGTGCGGAGCGCGGCGGGACATCAGCCGGGCGTCGAGGTTTCCGGCGTATGCGGCGTAGAGCGACATGCGTATGAGGGTACGGGAGGGGCGCACGGGACGGTGGCACACGGCTGCCGCCGCGCCCGGGGGGTCGGACGGGTGTGCGCGCACGGCGTGCGCGACACTGGAGTACGTGACTCGGATCGTGATTATCGGTGGCGGACCTGGCGGCTACGAGGCGGCACTGGTGGCCGCGCAACTGGGCGGTGAGGTGACCGTCGTGGACCGCGACGGCCTGGGCGGTGCCTCGGTGCTCACCGACTGCGTGCCGTCGAAGACGCTGATCGCCACCGCGGAGGTGATGACCAGCTTCGACGGCTCCTACCAGGAGTTGGGCATCACGGTGGGCGACAGCGCCGCGGAGCGGGCCATCGGGGTCGACCTGGGCAAGGTCAACCGCCGGGTCAAGCGGCTGGCGCTCGCCCAGTCCCACGACATCACCGCCTCCGTCACCCGGGCGGGCGCACGGGTGATGCGCGGTCACGGACGCCTGGAGCCGGAGCAGGGCCCGGACGGTTCCCGCCGCGTCGTGGTGCGGGCGGTCGACGGCAGCGAGGAGACGCTCGTCGCCGACGCGGTGCTGCTCGCGACCGGCGGCCACCCGCGGGAGATCCCCGACGCCCGCCCCGACGGGGAGCGCATCCTGAACTGGACCCAGGTCTACGACCTGGAGGAGCTGCCCGAGGAACTGGTCGTGGTCGGCTCCGGCGTCACCGGCGCCGAGTTCGCCGGCGCCTACCAGGCGCTGGGCTCCCGGGTCACCCTGGTGTCGTCCCGCGACCGGGTGCTGCCGGGTGAGGACCCGGACGCGGCGGCCGTGCTGGAGGACGTCTTCCGGCGCCGCGGCATGAACGTCATGGCCCGCTCCCGCGCCCAGTCGGTGAAACGGCTGGACGACCGGGTGGAGGTCACGCTCTCCGACGGCCGCGTCTTCACCGGCTCGCACTGCCTGATGGCGGTCGGCGCGGTGCCGAACACCGCGGGCATCGGCCTGGAGGAGGCCGGCGTCAAGCTGACCGAGTCCGGGCACATCTGGACGGACAAGGTGTCCCGGACGTCCGCGCCCTCGGTGTACGCGGCGGGCGACTGCACGGGCGTCTTCGCGCTGGCCTCGGTCGCCGCGATGCAGGGCCGGGTCGCGATGTACCACTTCCTCGGGGAGACGGTCGCCCCGCTGGACCTGACGACGGTCTCGGCGAACATCTTCACCGACCCGGAGATCGCCACCGTCGGGTACTCGCAGGCCGACATCGACGAGGGCCGGATCGACGCCCGGGCCGTCAAACTGCCGCTGCTGCGCAACCCGCGTGCCAAGATGCAGGGCATCAGGGACGGGTTCGTCAAGCTGTTCTGCCGCCCCGGCACCGGCATCGTGGTGGGCGGTGTGGTCGTCTCGCCGCACGCCAGCGAGCTGATCCACCCGATCTCGATCGCCGTCGACAACAACCTGACGGTCGAGCAGATCGCCAACGCCTACACCGTGTACCCGTCGCTCTCCGGCTCGATCGCCGAGGTGGCACGCCAGTTGCACACCCGCAAGACCGCGGCGGGCTGACCGGAACCGCCAGGCGGGCGGGCGCGGGGGCGCGCGGGCGGGGGTGCGCGTTGACGCGCGCATATACCACGTGCCCAGACCGCCAGGGAACAATTTCGGTTAATCACCGCATAGTGCTGAAAGCAGACGGCCGTTGGCGTTACTGTCAGTTTTGTGTTCGCTGCAGAACGTCGCCAACTGATCCTAGAAATGGTGCGCGCCAACGGAGCCGTGTCGCTCCGTGAGCTCGCCCGCGTCGTCCAGACCTCCGAAGTGACCGTACGGCGTGACGTGCGTGCGCTGGAGGCAGAAGGACTGCTCGACCGTCGGCACGGGGGTGCCGTGCTGCCGGGTGGTTTCACCCGGGAGACCGGGTTCCCGCCGAAGTCGCACCTCGCCACCGCGGAGAAGACGGCGATCGCCGACCTCGCCGCCGGTCTGGTCGAGGAGGGTGAGGCCGTCGTGGTGGGCGCCGGCACCACCACGCAGGAACTGGCACGCCGCCTCGCCCGCATCCCCGGCCTCACCGTCGTCACCAACTCGCTGCTGGTGGCGCAGGCCCTCGCGCACGCCAACCGGGTCGAGGTCGTCATGACCGGCGGCACGCTGCGGGGCTCCAACTACGCGCTGGTGGGCAGCGGAGCGGAGCAGTCCCTGCAAGGGCTGCGGGTCACCCGCGCCTTCCTGTCGGGCAGCGGGCTAACCGCGGAACGCGGCCTGTCCACGTCCAACATGCTCTCGGCCAGCGTGGACCGCGCCCTGGTGCAGGCCGCCGCCGAGGTGGTGGTGCTCGCCGACCACACCAAGCTCGGCACCGACACCATGTTCCAGACGGTGCCCACCGAACTCATCACCCGACTGGTCACGGACGAACCGCCGTTGCAGGACGACCGGGCCGCCTCCGAACTCCAGGCGCTCGCCGACCAGGGCGTGCAGATCGCCGTCGCCGGTGCCGGGCCGGCTGCCGGCAGCGTGCCGAGGCGGGAGGTGCCGCTGCCCGTCCAGCGCCGCAACCACAGTGCGGGCGGGG
>NZ_BAAHCA010000426.1:0-4153 GCF_054776295.1 Streptomyces sparsus | reverse complement strand
CGAACAATTATTGTGGGGAAGCCCCGCTGGGAAACCAGCGGGGCTTTCCTGCGTTGTGCACCTACCTATACGGTGGCGGGTATGAGCGGCGGCGCGCAGGTGATGTGGGACGAAGCGGTCACGAACTACGACTTCGGCCCCGAGCATCCGATGGATCCCGTCAGGCTGGCCCTGACCATGCGGCTCGTCGAAGCGTTCGGCCTCGACCGGGAGGTCGCCGTGGTGGCCGCCAGGGCGGCCGGCGAGGCCACCCTGCGCATGGTCCACCACCGCGACTACGTGGACGCGGTGAAGCGGGCGTCCGCCGACCCGCGCAGTGCCGACGGCTCCTACGGGCTCGGCACCGAGGACGACCCGGCGTTCGCCGCCATGCACGACGCGTCCGCGCTCATCGCCGGCCAGTCCGTGGGGGCCGCCGAGGCCGTCTGGCGGGGGGACGCGCTGCACGCCGTCAACTTCGCCGGCGGCCTGCACCACGCGATGCCGGGGTCCGCCGCCGGCTTCTGCGTCTACAACGACGCGTCGCTGGCCATCGCGCGCCTGCTCGAACTCGGCGCCGAACGGGTCGCCTACGTGGACATCGACGTGCATCACGGCGACGGTGTGCAGGCGACGTTCTGGGACGACCCGAGGGTCCTCACCATCTCGCTGCACGAGCACCCGCGGGTGCTGTTCCCCGGCACCGGCTGGCCCGAGGAGTGCGGAGCGCAGGGCGCGGAGGGCAGCGCGGTCAACGTCGCGCTGCCGCCCGGCACCGCCGACGGGGGCTGGCTGCGGGCCCTGCACGCCGTGGTGCCCGACCTGCTGGACGCCTTCCGGCCGACGGTGCTCGTCACACAGCACGGCGCCGACACCCACATGGACGACCCGCTCGCGCACCTCGCCGTCACCGTCGACGCCCAACGCGCCGCCGCGCAGGCCCTGCACGGGTGGGCGCACGAGTACGCCGACGGCCGGTGGATCGCGCTCGGCGGCGGTGGGTACGCCGTGGTGGACGTGGTGCCGCGCAGCTGGACGCACCTGGTCGCCATCGCGGCCGGCAAGCCCATCCCGGCCGCGACGGACACCCCTGAGGAGTGGCGGCACGCGGTGTACGCGCGGACCATGCAGAAGGCGCCGCGTCGCATGACGGACGGCCGGGAGCCCACCTGGCGGTCCTGGGACGACGGCTACGACCCGGCCGACGCCCTTGACCAGGCCGTGCTGGCCACCCGCCGGGCCGTCTTCCCCGCCCACGGCCTGCTGCCCTGACGGCCGGCCCCCGAACGTCCCTCGCCGAGGCGCCCCAGCGACGACGGGGGCTCCCCGCGACGCCCCCGAGCCGCCCGGGGGGTCGGACCTCCTGTCGAAGGGTGGTGTCCGGTCGTTGTCCGGGCCGGGGCGCGGCCTGACGTTCCATCATGCCGACTGTGTCGACTGTGGGCGCCCTCCGGGCGCATCTGCTCGCTGCGGGGCTGGCCGGCACCGTGGCCACGCAGCGCGAGAAGAGCCTGCTGCGGTACCGCCTCTTCGCGGCCCGCGACCCTCGGGCGTTGCTGGGCCTGGAACCGGCGCGGGACTGGACGGTGCCCGAGGTGCTGGCCCTGATGGCGGCCGAGTGCGGGGTGTCCGCCGATCCCGGGCGGCTCCGCGGCCCCGAGGTGATCGACCCGGACCTGACCGTCGCGGGTCTGGGCCGGTTCGCCGATCGGCTGGCCGCGGTCGCCGGGCGGCGGTCACCGGTGCTGATCGGCACCGGTCACCCCTCCCGTCTCCTGGAGTTCTACGCCGACTTGGCGTCCGCGCTCTCCGCGGCGGGCTGCCCGGTGCTCACCCCCGGTGCTGGACGATGTATCGACATAACGACCCGGTTTGGCGTACGTCCGTACGGCCTTTCCTATGTACGCGGCGTCGCACTGGTCCGCGCGACCGGCGCGCGGTCGCCACTGGATGCGCCCGGCGCACACACTCACTCACCGCTGCCGGTGAGGGTCGCCCTGGACGCCGCGGCGAGCTCCGGAGGGCCGCTGCCGGCGATGGTGATCGGCGACCACGGATGGGTCTGCGGCGCAGGTCAGCTGGGCATTGAGGCGATGGGGCCGGCGGACGCGGACGACCCCGCGCTCTTCGTCGGTCAGGCTGAGGGAAAGGTCGCGGTGGCGGTCCCGCTCGATGATGCTGTGCGGTCCGAGTGCTACCGCCCGCTCACGCGCTATGTACTCAAACAAGCCTGTCTGTCACAGTAGGAGGCCGATCGCTACTCCTCTTCCCCACTTGCATCACCCGCCCCTAATCTGGGGAGGAGCGCGCATGCGAGATGGAGTCACCGGAGGGGAAGCCGGTGCCCGACATGTGCGGAAGGTCAGGTGTGTGTGACATGGCTGCTGGTGAGAAGCCTCTGAGCGAGGTCAACTTTCTGACGGTGGCGGAAGTCGCCGCGGTGATGCGTGTGTCCAAGATGACCGTGTACCGGTTGGTGCACAGCGGTCATCTGCCGGCGATCCGGGTGGGAAGGTCCTTCCGGGTCCCGGAGAACGCCGTCCACGAGTACCTTCAACAGTCCTATGTGGGGGTGGAGAGCGCCTGAGGGGGGCCGGTGACCGTCCTCGGTTCACGACCATCACTCGGTGGCGGGTAGGCTGGGCCGACGTAGGTAGTGTGGGCTCGGACGCCCCGCACCGAGTGAATCGAAGTGAGCGAGGGTAGTCGTGGGCTCTGTTATCAAGAAGCGGCGCAAGCGGATGGCGAAGAAGAAGCACCGCAAGCTGCTCAAGCGCACGCGTGTGCAGCGTCGCAACAAGAAGTGAGCGACCGCATGACACGCTGGTCCTGAGAGACCAACACACCCCGGCCCTCCCACCGTTCTGCGGTGGGAGGGCCGCGGTGTGTTCGGGGCCCCTCCCTCGGGGTACCCGGCCGCCGGTTCGGTGGGCCTGTTCGGGGCAGCTGAGCCGTGTGGGGCCACGACAGCGCAATGTCCAGCGGATACGGTGGGCCGGGAGCCAGTCCGCGGCGCTGCAGGCAGCCGCGGGAGCAGCGTCGAGAAGGGGCAGGGGCCTTGGGCAGAGTCGTTCTGGTCACCGGAGCCGCGCGACAGCTCGGTGGCCGCTTCGTGCGGCGGGTCCTGCGAGAACCGGACGTGGACCGGGTGATCGCGGTGGACGCAATGACCCCGACCCACCAGCTCGGCGGCGCCGAGTTCGTACGGGCGGACATCCGGCAGCCCGCGATCGGCAAGCTCGTGGTCGAGCAGGGCGTCGACACCGTCGTCCACCTGGACGTGACGGGCACCCCGCTGGGCCCCCGGAGCAGCCGGACCGCGCTCAAGGAGACCAACGTCATCGGCACCATGCAGCTGCTCGGCGCCTGCCAGAAGGCGCCCGCGGTGCAGCGGCTGGTGGTGAAGTCCAGCACCAACGTCTACGGCTCCGCGCCGCGGGACCCGGCGGTCTTCGTCGAGTCGACGGTGCCCAAGGCGCTGCCCAGCGGCGGGTTCGCCAAGGACGCCGTCGAGGTGGAGGGCTACGTGCGCGGCTTCGCCCGGCGCCGGCCCGACGTCGCCGTGACGGTGCTGCGGTTCGCCAACATCCTCGGGCCGAACGCCGACACCCCGCTCGCCGAGTACTTCCGGCTGCCGGTGCTGCCGACCGTCTTCGGGTACGACCCCAGGCTGCAGTTCGTGCACGAGGACGACACGATCGACGTGCTGCTGCTCGCCGCCGGTGAACCGCCGCGCGGCACGCTGAACGCCGGCACCTTCAACATCGCCGGGGACGGCGTGCTGCTGCTGTCGCAGTGCGCCCGCCGCCTGGGACGGCCCACGCTGCCGCTGCTGATGCCGGCGATCCGCTGGGCCGGCACGGCGTTGCGCACGGTGGGGGTCACCGACTTCTCACCCGAACAGATCCGGCTGCTCACCCACGGCCGGGTCGTCCGTACCGAACAGATGCGTGAGGTGCTGGGCTTCAGGCCGCGGCACAGCACCGCAGCCACGTTCGCCGACTTCGCCCGCTGCCACGGCCCGGGGCTGCTGCCGCCGGAAGCCCTGGCCCGGGCCGTGGACCGCATCGAGGAGGCCGTCCGCCATGGCTGACGCCAAGGTCATCCCGTTCGACGACGACCGGGCCCGCGGGGCCGGCACCGGCGCTGGGCGCGGCCACCGGCCGCCCCATCG
>NZ_BAAHCA010000425.1:0-4158 GCF_054776295.1 Streptomyces sparsus | reverse complement strand
CGGGCCGGACGCGCCGTCCTGGTTCACGGGCGGGCCGCTGCTGCACGTGGACCGGCCCGGCGCCGTCCAGAGCGTGATCCGGCTCGCGGCCCCCGCGCTGCCCCGCACAGACCCGGGGTACCCGGCCCTGCATCTGGCCCAGTTGGTCTTCGGCGGCTCCTTCGCCTCCCGGCTGGTCGCGTGCCTGCGGGAGGAGAAGGGCTACGCCTACCAGCTCGGTTCCGGAGTGGAGTCGGTGCCGGGGGCCTCCACGCTGATGGTCGAGGCCGACACCGCCGCCGAGCACACCGTGCCGGCCCTCGCCGTGATCAGGGCGGAGTTGGAGCGCATGGCGGCCGAGCCGCCGTCACCGGAGGAGGTGGAGGCCGCCCGCAGCTACGCGGTCGGCTCCACCGCCACGGCGATGTCCTCGCCGGGCGCGCTGGCTTCCGCCCTGGCGAACCTGCTGCACGTGGGTGTCGGTTCCGACTGGTTGCACAACTGGGGAACGCTGCTGGAGGGCGTGCCGCATGACGCGGTCGTCGAGGCGGCCCACCGGTTCTTCCGTCCCGCCGGTTTCGCCGGGGTGGTCGTCGCCGACGAGTCGGCGGTGGCACCACTGCGCCGCGGCGCCACCGGCGACCTCGACTTCTGACGACGGACCGAGGGGGCTGTGCTTCCGCGTGGTCCGCGCGAAAACCCAGCCCCCTCGGGGACGTACGCCGATCGGCCGGGTCAGCCGCGGCTGTTCCTGATGCCCGCGATCACGGCGATGACCAGGGCGATGGCGATGACGATCCAGAGGGTGGTGCTCATGAGGTGCTCCTCAGTGGTCGGACGGCCCGGAGGCCGGGTGGGTGTGTTGCGGTCGGGGTCGTGGGGCGGGGGGTCGGAGGGCTGGGGCAGGAGGTGACGGGCGGGGCGGCGACGGAGTCCTCAACGCAACCTCAGTGCCTCGGCGAACGGCACCCGGGAGCCGCTGCGCAGCACACTGTTGGCGTATATCCGCCCGGCGACCCGCGTCATCGCGGCCAGCGCGGCGACCGCCAGGACCAGGGAGAGGGCGATCTGCCAGGCGGGTGCGATGCCGAGCAGCGTGCGGGCCGGCATCAGGATCGGGCTGAGCGGCGGCACGAGCGACAGCCACTCGATCAACGGGTCGTGCGCGTTCTTGCTCAGCAGGGCCAGTCCCAGCACGAAGGGTGTCGTGATGAGCAGCATGACCGGTTGCACCACTCCTTGGAGGTCCTCCTGCCGTGAGACGCGCGCGGCCGCCGCGGCGAGCATGGCCGCGAAGAGGAAGAAGCCGAGCAGGAACCAGACACCCAGCGTCACCAGCGTCCCGCCCACGGCGGTCGGCAGGGCGACGGTCCCGGTGCCGTGTGCGAGGGCCACCGCAGCGCCGCCGAGCAGCACGAGCTGGGTCAGGCCGGCCACGGCCACCCCGATCAGTTTGCCGGCGAGCAGCTGCCAGGGGCGGATGGTGGAGAGCAGCAGTTCCACGACGCGGCTGGTCTTCTCCTCCACCACGCCCTGCGCCAGCATGATCCCGTAGAAGACGAAGAAGAAGTACAGCAGTCCGGTGGAGGCGAAGATCAGGGCGAACTGCTCGGCCGCGCTGTTCTCCGACGGGTCCAGGGCGTCGACTTCCACCGTGGCCGAGGCCACGCGTTCCCGGAACTGCGCGGGGTCCAGGCCCGCACGCTCCAGCTCCCTGGTGGTGCGTTCCTCCGCGACCGCGGCCCGCACCACGGCGAGCAGGTCCTCGTCCGCCTCGTGTTCCACCGCCAGGGTGAACCGCTCACCGGCTCCACCGCCGAGCACCGCGGAGAGTTCCCCCTCGCGCAGGAGCCGGTCGGCCCGGTCGCCCTCGACGGGGACGAACTCGAAGCCGCCCGTCTCCTCGGCCACCGCGGCGAGTGCGGGGCGCAGCGTCGAGGCCTCCGGTTCGACTCCGACCCGAGCGGGCCCGTTGTCGGCGGCGACGAGGATCAGTGCGTAGACGGCGAGCCCGAGCAGCAACCCCAGAGTGCTCAGGACGAAGGACTTCGTCCGCATCCTGCTGCTGATCTCCCGCCGGGCGACCAGGCCGACCGCCCTGCGGGCCGACAGCGCGCCGGGGCCGGCCGACGGGCCCGCGGAGTGCCCGTCCGGGGCGGGGTTGCGCTCCCCGTCCGGTGTGTCGCGGCCGGTGGCTCCGTCCGATGCCCGGGTCGTCGCGCTCTTCACTCGCCACCCCCGGTCCGGTCGTCCGCCCCGGTGACCAGGTCGCGGTACAGCTCGGTCAGCGGCGGGTGCTCGGACACGAAGGCGGAGACCGGCCCGGTGGCCAGTGCCGCGTGCAGCACCCGCTGGTCGTCCGCGCCCTTCGCGAGGCGGAGCCGGGTACGGGTGCCCTCGCGGCTCACGACCTCCACGCCGGCCAGCCCCGCGGCCCAGTCCTCGTCCGCGTCCGGGGCGTCGACCAGCAGTCGGCGGTCGGCGTTCTCGCTCAGCTCGCGGACCGTTCCGCAGGCGATCAGCCGCCCGTCACCGACGATGCCCACGCGGTCGCAGACCCGTTCGACCAGCGACAGCTGGTGGCTGGAGAACATGACGGGCACTCCGTCGGCGGCCCGCTCGGCGAGCACCTCGCTCATGACGTCCACCGCGACCGGATCGAGCCCGGAGAACGGTTCGTCGAGCACCAGCACCCTCGGTCCGTGGACCAGGGCGGCGGCGAGCTGCACCCGCTGCTGGTTGCCGAGGCTCAGGTTCTGGACCTCGTCGGAGGCGTGGGAGACAAGCTCCAGCCGCTCGATCCACCGGCCCGCCGCAGCGCGTGCGGCGGCCGGCGACAGACCGTGCAACTCCCCGAGGTACCGCAGGTGTTCACCGACCTTCATCCGCGGATAGAGGCCGCGCTCCTCGGGCATGTAGCCGAACTGCCTGCGGGCGTCGAAGCCGACCGGACGGCCGAGCCACCGCACCTCTCCCGCGTCGGGCGCGAGGACTCCGAGGATGATCCGCATCGTGGTGGTCTTGCCGGCCCCGTTGTTTCCCACGAAGCCGAACAGCTCCCCGGCGCGGATGTCGAAGGACATGTCGTCCACAGCCCGGCGTCTGCCGTAACTCTTCCGGACGCCGTCGACCTCCAGCGTCGGCGCGGCCATGTCACCCACCTCCCGTGGCGCTGCGTTGACTCACTGAAGTATTGCGTTAACACAACAGCTCGTCAAGTTGTTCATACGCTCTGGCGCTCCACCACATAGACGTGCTTCTCGGCTCGGTCCGTGACCGGACTGCGGTCCCAGTCCGCCCAGCGGCCGGTCACCCGCAGTCCCGCCAGCCGGGCCATCACGTCGAACTCCGCGGGCCAGGCGTAGCGGCTGACCTCCGGCACCTTCCGCAGCCGACCGGACTCCATGATCGTGTGGACGACCAGGACGGACTGGAGTGACTGGTTCACCTGGATCGTGTCGAGCAGCAGCGCGTCGGGGGCCAGATGGCCGACCTGGGTCGTCGCCTCGGTGAGCCGGTGGTAGACCTGCGGGTTGTACGTCTCGAAGACCGCGACCCCGCCGTCCGCCAGCGCGTCGTGGATACCGCGCAGGCAGTCGATCTGCTGCTCCTGGGTGGGGAGCATGAAGAAGGTGTTGAGCGCGGTGAGAACGAGGTCGTACCGCTCCTCGACCGCCAGTTCGCCGAAGTCGCCCACCGAGGTGGTCACCTGGCCCGTGGGGTCGTTCTCGCGGAGTTTCGACAGCATCGCCGGAGAGGCGTCCACGCCGTGCACCCGGTAGCCGTTCCGGGCCAGCGGGATGGCCAACCGCCCCGTGCCGACGCCCAGTTCGAGCAGCTTTGCGGGAGCGGGGCGAAGCTCCCGCAGGAAGGCGACCATGGAGTCGACGGCCGGCCCCGAGGTGGGGTAGAGCGCGTCGTAGACGTCCGCCAGCGACTCCCCGTACGCGCTGCTGTCCTCGGTGGTCGCCTGCTGCCGGGTCTGCCGGGGTGTTTCGGTGGTCATACGTGCCTCCGTGAGGTGTCAGGCAGGTGCATGTTGCTGCTCGGGCCCGGTGGGGCCGCCGGGGTCCGGTGCGTCGAGCGCCGCCCGCAGCCCGTCTGCCGCGGCCAGGACCTCGGGGAACGACGCGGGCGCCCACGCCTCGCGCCTGCCGCTCGTCGTACTGCGGCCGGGGT
>NZ_BAAHCA010000424.1:0-4158 GCF_054776295.1 Streptomyces sparsus | reverse complement strand
CACGCACGACCGCCCCGCGACACTGCCGCGTCGCGGGGCGGTCGTCCGCGCCGGCCGTCCGGGTCAGGCGTGGGGACCGGCGGTCCGGCGGGGGCGGGAGGTGCGGTTCAGAGCGCCGTCATGACGTGCTTGACGCGGGTGTAGTCCTCGAAGCCGTAGGCCGAGAGGTCCTTGCCGTAGCCGGACTTCTTGAACCCGCCGTGCGGCATCTCGGCGACCAGCGGGATGTGCGTGTTGATCCAGACGCAGCCGAAGTCGAGGTCCTTGGAGAGCCGCATGGCGCGGGCGTGGTCCTTCGTCCACACCGAGGACGCCAGCGCGTACTCGACGCCGTTGGCCCACTCGACGGCCTGCTGCTCGTCGCTGAACCGCTGCACGGTGATGACCGGCCCGAAGACCTCGTTCTGGACGATCTCGTCGGTCTGCCTCAGGCCGGAGACCACGGTCGGCGCGAAGAAGTAGCCGCGCTCACCGACCCGCTCGCCGCCCGTCTCGACCTTGGCGTGCGCCGGCAGCCGGGAGATGAAGCCTTCGACCTTCTCCAGGTGCACCGCGTTGTTCAGCGGTCCGTAGAAGCAGTCCTCGTCGGAGAGGTCGCCCGTCTTCACCTCGGCCGCGGCCTTGGCGAGCGCGGCGACGAACTCGTCGTGCACGTCCTCGTGCACCAGCACCCGGGTGGCGGCGGTGCAGTCCTGGCCGGCGTTGAAGAAGCCGGCGTCCCGGATACCCTCAACGGTGGAGGCCAGGTCGGTGTCGTCGAAGACCAGGACGGGCGCCTTGCCGCCCAGCTCCAGGTGGACCCGCTTGACGTCCTTGGCGGCACTGGCGGCCACCTCGATGCCGGCCCGCACCGAACCGGTGATGGACGCCATCGCCGGCGTGTCGTGCTCGACCATCAGCCGTCCGGTGTCCCGGTCGCCGCAGACGACGTTGAAGACGCCCTTCGGCAGGACCTCACCCATCACCTCGGCCATGAACACCGCGGAGGCGGGTGTGGTGTCCGACGGCTTGAGCACGACGGTGTTGCCCGCGGCGAGCGCCGGAGCGAACTTCCACACCGCCATCATCATGGGGTAGTTCCACGGCGCGACCTGCGCGCAGACCCCCACCGGCTCCCGCCGCACGAAGGACGTCAGGCCCTCCATGTACTCCCCGGCCGACTTTCCCTCCAGCATGCGGGCGGCACCGGCGAAGAAGCGGATCTGGTCGAGCATCATCGGCAGCTCCTCCTGCCGGGTCAGCTCCAGCGGCTTGCCGGTGTTCTCGCACTCGATCGCCAGCAGCTCGTCGGCCCGAGCCTCCAGGGCATCGGCGATCTTCAGTACGGCCAGCTGCCGGGTGCCGGGGGTGGCGTCCCGCCAGGCGGGGAACCAGGCAGGGGCGGCGGCCAGGGCGGCGTCGACGTCCGCGGGGCCGGACAGCGCCGCCAGGGCGTACGCCTCGCCGGTCGCCGGATCGACCACCTCCGTGGTCCGCCCGTCCTCGGCGTCCCGGAACTCGCCGTCGATGTAGTTGCGCAGCCGACGCAGCTCGGTGGTCACTTCGCGCCCTCCTGCCGTTGTCCAATGGGTGAGACATCCACCTTAACCGTCGCACGCACGTATTCAACAGGGCCGCCCGCCGTCAACGACGGAATCAGTGCTTCAGTAGCGCTAATACGACGGATTGCATCGCACAAGGGTTGCGTGACGGCGGAGTCCTCATGCAAAGTGAGCGACGTGGCTCGTGACTCCAAGAAAGCTAACGGCAACTCGTCGATCGACGCCGTCTCCCTGGCGATCATCGAACAACTCCAGGAGGACGGGCGCCGTCCGTACGCCGCGATCGGCAAGGCCGTCGGCCTGTCCGAGGCGGCCGTGCGGCAGCGCGTGCAGAAGCTGCTCGACCAGGGCGCGATGCAGATCGTGGCCGTGACCGACCCGCTCACCGTCGGCTTCCTGCGGCAGGCGATGGTCGGCATCAACGTCGAGGGTGACGTGGAGCCGGTCGCCGAGGCGCTCGCCCACCTCGAGGAGGTCGACTACGTCGTCGTCACCGCGGGGTCCTTCGACCTCATCGTGGAGATCGTGTGCGAGGACGACGAGCACCTCCTCGAGATGATCAACAAGCGGATCAGGACGCTCGCCGGCGTCCGCTCCACCGAGAGCTTCGTCTACCTCAAGCTGCGCAAGCAGACCTACACCTGGGGAACCCGATAACCGTGACAAGCAGCGACCCCTCCCGCACCGCGTACGACCACCTGTGGATGCATTTCACGCGCATGTCGTCGTACGAGAACGCCCCCGTGCCGACCATCGTGCGCGGCGAGGGCACCTACATCTTCGACGACAAGGGCAAGCGCTACCTGGACGGCCTGGCCGGCCTCTTCGTCGTGCAGGCCGGCCACGGCCGGGCCGAGCTGGCCGAGGCCGCCGCCCGGCAGGCGCGGGAGCTGGCGTTCTTCCCCATCTGGTCGTACGCGCACCCCAGGGCGATCGAGCTGGCCGAGCGACTGGCCCACCACGCCCCCGGCGACCTCAACAAGGTCTTCTTCACCACCGGCGGCGGCGAGGCCGTCGAGACCGCCTGGAAGCTGGCGAAGCAGTACCACAAGCTGACCGGCAACCACGGCAAGTACAAGGTGATCTCACGAGCGGTGGCCTACCACGGCACCCCGCACGGCGCGCTTTCCATCACCGGCCTGCCCGCGCTGAAGGCACCGTTCGAACCGCTCGTGCCCGGCGCGCACAAGGTGCCCAACACCAACATCTACCGGTCGCCGGTCCACGGCGACGACCCGGACGCGTTCGGCCGCTGGGCCGCCGACCAGATCGAGCAGGAGATCCTCTTCGAGGGCCCCGAGACGGTCGCCGCCGTCTTCCTGGAGCCGGTGCAGAACGCCGGCGGCTGCTTCCCGCCGCCGCCCGGCTACTTCCAGCGGGTGCGCGAGATCTGCGACCGGCACAACGTGCTGCTCGTCTCCGACGAGGTCATCTGCGCCTTCGGCCGGCTGGGCACCGTCTTCGCCTGCGACAAGTTCGGCTACGTGCCCGACGTCATCACCTGTGCCAAGGGCATGACGTCCGGCTACTCGCCGATCGGCGCCGCGATCATCTCCGACCGCGTCGCCGAGCCCTTCTACCAGGGCGGCAACACCTTCCCGCACGGCTACACCTTCGGCGGCCACCCGGTCTCCGCGGCCGTCGCGATGGCCAACCTGGACATCTTCGACCGCGAGAAGCTCAACCAGCACGTGCTCGACCACGAGGCCGCGTTCCGCGGCACGTTGGAGAAGCTCCACGACCTGCCGATAGTCGGCGACGTCCGCGGCGACGGCTTCTTCTACGGCATCGAGCTGGTGAAGGACAAGGCCACCAAGGAGACGTTCAACGACGAGGAGACCGAGCGTGTCCTCTACGGCTTCCTCTCCAAGTCGCTGTTCGAGAACGGCCTGTACTGCCGCGCCGACGACCGGGGCGATCCCGTCGTGCAGCTCGCGCCGCCGCTGATCGCCGACCAGGGCACCTTCGACGAGATCGAGCAGATCCTGCGCGGCGTGCTCACCGAGGCCTACACCAAGCTCTGAGCCTCCCCGGCGCCACCGGGCCGTGGCGGGCACCCGACGCCACGGCCCCCCCCCACCACCGGCCGCATCACCCACCCACCCGCCGACAGGTGCCCGGCCGGCTCACCCGGCCGGCGCAATCTGCGGGCCGTACACGCCCGGCTCCCCGGCCCCGAGCGGCCCGCTGCGTACGGTGCAGGGGACGACAGCCCCGGGTGCCCCGCCACTTGGCCGGGGCGTGAGCCGGAGGTGAGCGCAGGTGTCGGCCGAGGTGGCTCCACCCGAGAACGACGTGCTGGTGGCACGCGAACTGCACTACTCCCATGGCGATTCGCCCGCCCTGGTCGGCGTCTCGCTGGACCTGCGGGTCGGGGAGATCATCGAGGTCACCGGCCCCCGCGGATCCGGCAAGAGCACGCTGCTCGGCTGCCTGTCCGGGCGTCTCCTCCCGAACAGCGGCGAGGTGCGCTTCGACGGCGTCCCGCTGCACACCCTGCCGCCCGGCGCCCGCGACCGGCTGCGCCGGGAACGCTTCGGGTGGGTCGGCAGCACCCCCGGCCTGCTGCCCGAACTGACCGCCTGGGAGAACGCCGCGCTGCCGCTGCTGCTCGCCG
>NZ_BAAHCA010000423.1:0-4164 GCF_054776295.1 Streptomyces sparsus | reverse complement strand
AGGCCGAGGACCTCGCCGCCGCGCTGCGCTCGCTGATGCCGGCCGGGCAGGACGACACGGTCGTGGAGTACCCGGCCTGGGAGACGCTGCCGCACGAGCGTCTGTCACCGCGCAGCGACACCGTGGGCCGGCGGCTCGCGGTGCTGCGCCGGCTGACGCACCCCCGGGACGACGACCCGTCCGCCGGGCCGGTGAAGGTCGTGGTGGCGCCCATCAGGTCGGTGCTCCAGCCGCAGGTCAAGGGGCTGGGCGAGCTGGAACCGGTCAGTCTGCGGGCGGGGGAGAGCGCCGACCTGGAAGAGGTGGTCGCCGGTCTGGCCGCAGCCGCCTACTCCCGGGTGGAGCTGGTCGAGAAGCGCGGCGAGTTCGCCGTGCGCGGCGGCATCCTGGACGTCTTCCCGCCCACCGAGGAGCACCCGCTGCGGGTGGAGTTCTGGGGCGACGAGGTCGAGGAGGTCCGCTACTTCAAGGTCGCCGACCAGCGGTCCCTGGAGGTCGCCGAGCACGGACTGTGGGCGCCGCCGTGCCGGGAGCTGCTGCTCACCGACGACGTGCGGGCCCGGGCCGCGGAGCTGGGCCGGGACCACCCCGAGCTGGACGAACTGCTCGGCAAGATCGCCGAGGGCATCGCCGTCGAGGGCATGGAGTCCCTCGCACCGGTGCTGGTGGACGAGATGGAGCTGCTGCTGGACGTGCTGCCGAAGGGCAGCATGGCGGTGGTGTGCGACCCGGAGCGGGTGCGGAGCCGGGCCGCAGACCTGATGGCGACGAGCCAGGAGTTCCTCCAGGCGTCGTGGGCGGCGACCGCCGGTGGCGGTGACGCCCCGATCGACGTGGGCGCGGCGTCGCTGCGCGGTCTGGCCGACGTCCGCGAGCACGCCCGGGAGCTGGGCATGCTCTGGTGGTCGGTGAGCCCCTTCGCCTCCGACACGGGCCTGGGCGCCGACAACGTACTGGGCGTGGACCCGGAGGCCGACGCGGCGATCGCCTCCGACCCGGACACGCTGCGGCTCGGCCTGCGCGCCCCGGAGTCCTACCGGGGGGACACCCGGCGGGCGCTGTCCGACACCCGGGAGTGGCTCTCCCGCGGCTGGAACTGCGTCTACCTCACCGAGGGCCACGGTCCTGCGGCCCGCACCGTCGAGGTGCTCGGCGGCGAGGGCGTCGCGGCCCGGCTGGACGGCGAGCTGACGGCGTTGGAGCCGTCGGTGGTGCAGGTGTCGTGCGGCTCACTGGACAACGGCTTCGTCGCGCCCGAGCTGAGGCTCGTGGTGCTGACGGAGACGGACCTCTCCGGTCAGAAGGCCGCCGGCCGGGACGCGGCCCGCATGCCGGCCCGGCGCCGCAAGACGATCGACCCGCTCACCCTCCAGCCCGGCGACTACATCGTGCACGAGCAGCACGGCGTCGGCCGGTACGTGGAGATGGTGCAGCGCACCGTGCAGGGCGCCACCCGCGAGTACCTGCTGGTGGAGTACGCGCCGGCGAAGCGCGGCCAGCCCGGTGACCGGTTGTTCGTGCCGACGGACCAGCTGGAGCAGGTCACCAAGTACGTGGGCGGCGAGCAGCCGTCGCTGCACCGCCTGGGTGGCGCGGACTGGACGAAGACGAAGGCGCGGGCCAAGAAAGCCGTCAAGGAGATCGCGGCCGACCTGATCAAGCTGTACTCGGCGCGGATGGCGGCGCCCGGCCACGCCTTCGGCCCGGACACCCCGTGGCAGCGGGAGCTGGAGGACGCCTTCCCCTACGTGGAGACGCCCGACCAGCTGACGACGATCGCCGAGGTCAAGGAGGACATGGAGAAGTCCGTCCCGATGGACCGGCTGGTCTGCGGCGACGTCGGCTACGGCAAGACGGAGATCGCCGTCCGGGCGGCCTTCAAGGCGGTGCAGGACGGCAAGCAGGTCGCGGTGCTGGTGCCGACGACGCTGCTGGTCCAGCAGCACTTCGGCACGTTCTCCGAGCGGTACGGCCAGTTCCCCGTCAAGGTGCGGGCGCTGTCGCGGTTCCAGAGCGAGACCGAGGCGCAGGACGTGCTGGAGGGCCTCAGGGAGGGTTCGGTGGACGTCGTCATCGGCACCCACCGGCTGTTCTCCTCGCAGACGCAGTTCAAGGACCTCGGCCTGGTCATCGTCGACGAGGAGCAGCGGTTCGGCGTCGAGCACAAGGAGCAGCTGAAGAAGCTGCGGGCCAACGTGGACGTGCTGACGATGTCGGCGACGCCGATCCCGCGCACGCTGGAGATGGCCGTCACCGGCATCCGCGAGATGTCGACGATCACCACGCCGCCGGAGGAGCGGCACCCGGTGCTGACCTTCGTCGGCCCCTACGACCAGCGGCAGATCGGGGCGGCCATCCGCCGCGAGCTGCTGCGCGAGGGGCAGGTCTTCTACATCCACAACCGGGTGGAGTCCATCGACAAGGCGGCGGCCGGGCTGCGGGAGATCGTGCCGGAGGCGCGCATCGCGACCGCGCACGGCCAGATGTCCGAGGGCGCGCTGGAACAGGTGGTGGTCGACTTCTGGGAGAAGAAGTTCGACGTGCTGGTGTCGACGACGATCGTCGAGTCGGGCATCGACATCTCGAACGCCAACACCCTGATCCTGGAGCGCGGCGACAACTTCGGCCTGTCCCAGCTGCACCAGCTGCGCGGCCGGGTGGGGCGCGGCCGGGACCGCGGCTACGCCTACTTCCTCTACCCGCCGGAGAAGCCGCTCACCGAGACGGCCCACGAGCGGCTGGCGACGATCGCCCAGCACACCGAGATGGGTGCCGGCATGTACGTCGCCATGAAGGACCTGGAGATCCGCGGCGCGGGCAACCTGCTGGGCGGTGAGCAGTCCGGGCACATCGCCGGGGTCGGCTTCGACCTGTACATCCGCATGGTGGGTGAGGCCGTCGCCGACTACCGGGCGGCGCTGGACGGCGGCGAGTCCGAGGAGGCGGCGCCGCTGGAGGTGAAGATCGAACTGCCGGTGGACGCGCACGTGCCGCACGACTTCGCGCCGGCCGAGCAGTTGCGGCTCCAGGCCTACCGGGCGATCGCGGCGGCCAACTCCGAGCAGGACATCAGGGCGGTCCGCGAGGAACTGGTCGACCGCTACGGCAAGTTGCCGGAACCGGTGGAGAACCTGCTGCTCGTCGCGGGGCTGCGCATGCTGGCCCGCTCGTGCGGTGTCACCGACATCACCCTCCAGGGCAACAAGGTGCGGTTCGGGCCGGTGGAGCTGCGCGAGTCGCAGGAGCTGCGGCTGCTGCGGGTCTACCCCGGTTCGCAGATCAAGCAGAACGCCCGCCAGGTCATGGTGCCGCGCCCCAAGCCGGGCGGTATCGGCGGCAAGCCGGTCGTCGGCCGTGAACTGCTGGCGTGGACGGGCGAGTTCCTCACCACCGTCCTCGGTTCCTGACCTCACCACCGTCCTCGGTTCCTGACCGCACCACGGTCGTCGGTCCTTGACCACCCGCGCCCGGCCCGGGCGGTGCCCGCCGCCCGGGTGCGGTGCCGGGGTGACGGGTGCGGTCGACCCGGGCGGGTTCGGTACGCTGCGTTCTGCTGCTTGCGGGGCGCGGCGCCGCCACACCTGGATACGCTCCCCCACACGATCCGCGCAGGCCGCGTCCTGCTCGCAGACGCTACGCCGACACAGGGAGAGCTGATGTACGGCACGGCCGCGCCATCACCGTATCGGGACCAGCGAAAGGGCCCCGGGGCCTGGGCGCTGACGGTCCGGGTCTTCTTCGCGCTGCTGCCGCTGCCCTCCCTGACGCTGCTGGCCTGGGTCCCGATGCTGCGGTTCGCCGTCCTCCGGCGCCGCCTGCTGGACTGGTTCCTGTTCGTGCTGAGCGTGCTGATGACGCTGGTGTTCTGCTACCTGATGCTGCTGGTGCCGGAGGACGACCCGGACAACAACAGCCCGGAGCTCAACACCGCGGTCACCTTCATGCTGGTGTACGGGATCGCGGCGACCGTGTGGGCGGTCCTCGGTGACCGTTTCCCGCGTCCGCCCGGCGGCCCCTGGGTCGCCCCCCACTCCGGCCCGTACTACCACCCCGCGGCGGGGACCGCCCCGACCGAGCCGGGCCAGTGGGCGCATCTCCAGCAGACCGGGCCGTATGTGCCGGCACCGGCCGGGGGCCCGGGCGGCGGGTACGGGCACCCCGTCG
>NZ_BAAHCA010000422.1:0-4170 GCF_054776295.1 Streptomyces sparsus | reverse complement strand
CGGCGGGGGCGCGGAGGGGCCGCCTGCGGAGGGGACCGTGCGGGGGCGGACGGGGTGGCGTGCGGTGGTGCTGTGGGAGGGGCCGTGTGGCCGATCTCGCAGCGGGCGCAGGGCTCGGAGCCGCAGGTGGCGGGAGAGGATGACCGGATGCTCGATCCGGCAGACCCCGCTTTCGCCCGGGACCCGTACCCCGCCTACGCACGGCTGCGGGACCGCGGCCCGGCGGCCCGGGTACCGCTGGCCAACGGCACCCACGCCTGGCTGGTGACCGGTTACCAGGAGGCCAGAGCTGTCCTGTCGGACAGCCGGTTCTCCAATGTGCCGCCTGCTTCAGCGGGCCGGCCGAAGGCCGACTCCCCCGCGCAGCGAGCGAGGCGGAGACTGGCACGGCACATGCTCAACATGGACGCCCCCGACCACACCCGGCTGCGCCGGCTCACCGCCGCCGCCTTCAGCCCGCGCCGCGTCAGTGCCCTGCGTCCGCGCATCGAGACCCTCACCAAGGAACTGATCGCCGAGCTGTGCGCGCGTGCCGTCGACGGCGGGCGGGCCGACCTCGTCGACTCGTTCGCCTTCCCTCTGCCGGTGCTGGTGATCGGTGAGGTACTGGGTGTGCCCGAGGCAGATCGCGCGGACCTGCGGACCTGGACGTACCAGGTCGGTTCCCCCATGGACGCCCTGCCGCCGGGCGCGGTGGACACGGCCTGGTTGAGCCTGCACGACTACTTCACGCGGTTGATCGCCACCAAGCGTCACCGGCCCGGCGAGGACCTCTTCAGTTCGCTGGTCCACGACTCGGCCGAGGGTGGCCTGACGGACGGCGAGCTGCTGGCGATGGCGTTCCTGCTGCTCTTCGCCGGCTACGAGACGACGATGAACCTGATCGCCTCCGCGGCGCTGCTGCTGCTCACCCATCCCGCCGAACGGGCCGCCGCCGAGGCGGATCCGGCTGCGGGCTGGCCGGCCGTGGTGGAGGAGACGCTGCGCCACGCAAGCCCCTTGGAGGGCACCACCTGGCGGCGCACGACCCAGGAGGTGGACCTCGGTGGCACCCGGATACCGGCCGGGGCGTCGGTGCTGGTCATGCTGGCCGCGGCCAACCGTGACCCGGCGTACTTCGAGGATCCGGACGTATTCCGACCAGCACGCTACCTGCCGGCTGCCGACGGCACCCGGCCGGCGCCTCATGCCGCCTTCGGCCACGGGCCCCACTTCTGCGTCGGCTCGGGGCTGGCCAGGCTTGAGGCGCAGACGGCACTGCCGCTGCTCTTCTCCGAGCTGCCTCATCTCGGCCTGGCCGCCGACCCACAGGCCGTGCCCTACCGGCCCGGCCTACTGGTGCGCGGGCCGCAACAGCTTCCGGTGACGCTGTACCGCAACCGGGAGACATCCCCCTGAACGATTCGTCACCACAGCCCGGCTGCTCCTGCCTCGGCTCACCTGTTCCCAGCGCCCCCACGTCTGCCCGGCGCGCCCCCGCTCGGACCGGTATGGCGGAAGCCGGGACCGAGCCCGGCCGTCAGTGACCGCTCTCGTCCCACTCGTCCGCGTTCTCGCCCTCGGCTTTCAGTGCCTGCCGGACCACGCTCAGGGCCAGTCCCTCGGAGTAGCCGCGTCTGGCCAGCATGCCGGCCAAGCGCCGGATCCGCTTCTCCCGGTCCAGGCCCCGGGTGGCGCGGAGCTTGCGTTCCACCAGCGCCAGCGCGGTGGCCTCCTCCTGCTCCGGCTGCAACTGACTGACGGCTTCCTCGATGACAGCCGCTTCCACCCCCTTGGTGCGCAGCTCCTGGGCGAGCGCACGGCGGGCCAGCCCACGGCCCCGGTGACGGGACTCCACCCAGGCGTCAGCGAAGGCCACGTCGTTGATCAGGCCGACCTCCTCAAAACGGGAGAGCACCTGCTCGGCTGCCTCATCCGGGATGTCCCGCTTGCGTAGTGCGTCGGCCAGCTGCTGGCGGCTCCGTGAGCTGCCGGTGAGCAGACGGAGGCAGATCGCACGGGCCTGCTCCACCGGATCCTTCGGCATAGGCGGTGGTTTCTCGTCGGCCCTCGACGACGAGAAACCACCGCTGTCCTTGAGTGCCGCCGGGCTGTCCGACCACTCAGTACGGCGTGCCATGCCGTCAGCTCTTGACCGGCGCGGCCTTGGTGGCCTTTCCCTTGGCGGCAGGCGCAGGCACCGTCTTCGCAGCGTCCGCGGCCGGCTCCTCAGTGACACCGACAGCCGCGTCCTTGCCAGGCTCGGCTTCCGGCTTCTCCGTCTTCGGGCCGATGCCCAGCTTCTCCTTGATCTTCTTCTCGATCTCGTTCGCCAGGTCGGGGTTGTCCCGCAGGAAGTTGCGGGCGTTCTCCTTGCCCTGACCGAGCTGGTCGCCCTCGTAGGTGTACCAAGCGCCCGACTTCCGGACGAAGCCGTTCTCCACGCCCATGTCGATCAGACCGCCCTCACGGCTGATGCCGATGCCGTAGAGGATGTCGAACTCGGCCTGCTTGAAGGGCGGCGCGACCTTGTTCTTGACGACCTTGACGCGGGTGCGGTTGCCGACCGCGTCCGTGCCGTCCTTCAGGGTTTCGATCCGGCGGATGTCGAGACGCACCGAGGCGTAGAACTTCAGCGCCCGACCACCGGTGGTGGTCTCCGGTGAGCCGAACATGACGCCGACCTTCTCCCGGAGCTGGTTGATGAAGATCGCGGTGGTCTTGGAGTGGTGCAGCGCACCGGTGATCTTCCGCAGCGCCTGGCTCATCAGCCGGGCCTGGAGGCCGACGTGGGAGTCGCCCATCTCACCCTCGATCTCGGCCCGGGGCACCAGCGCGGCGACCGAGTCGATGACGATGAGGTCCAGGGCCCCGGAGCGGATCAGCATGTCGACGATCTCCAGCGCCTGCTCGCCGTTGTCCGGCTGGGACAGGATGAGCTGGTCCACGTCGACGCCGAGCTTCTTGGCGTACTCCGGGTCGAGCGCGTGCTCGGCGTCCACGAAGGCAACCGTGCCGCCCTGCCGCTGGGCGTTCGCCACGGCGTGCAGCGTCAGGGTCGTCTTACCGGAGGATTCGGGGCCGAACACCTCCACCACCCGGCCACGCGGCAGACCGCCGACGCCGAGCGCGACGTCCAGCGCTGTCGAGCCGGTGGGGATGATCTCGATGGGTTCGTCCGGGCGCTCGCCCAAGCGCATCACGGCGCCCTTGCCGAACTGCCGCTCGATTTGTGCGAGAGCGGCGTCCAGCGCCTTCTCGCGGTCGGTTCCTGCCATGTGGGTCACCCGGTTTGCTTGAGTCGATCGCTTCACGTCCACGACGCTAGCGGCTGCCACTGACAATCGGCTCGGGAGGCGCCTCCACCGCTCCCGGACCGACCCAGCACCTCCATGGGAATCCATGTTCGATTTTACTGTCAAGCGACACGCCACACCTGTGGAAAACCGAAAACCCGCAGGTCAGAGCCATCCGTGGTAGACGGGCAGGGCCCGCCGGGCAGTTCGGGCGAACCGGGCTGGGCCCTCGTCAGCGCAGGTCGGCGGGCACATCGACCGCCGCGCACACCGCCCGCCAGATCCGTTTCGGATCCCAGCCCGCGTCGAGCGCCTCGTGCACCGTGCGTCCTCCGAGTTCGGACATCACATGGTCACGCGCGAAGGAATCGGCGTACGCCTCGCCGAAGTGGGCCGCCATCCGCGCCCAGAACACCGTCAGTCGCATGCTCCCAGTATCGCGCCCGGGGGCCGCCGCCCGACTCAGCCGCCCAGGGCCCGCACTCCGGCGGTGACGACCACGGCCGCGGCCACCACCACCAGAAAGGGCGCGCGCAGCAGCAGCGCGACTCCGGCCGCCGCGAGACCCGCGGCCCTGGCGTCCACGACCAGCGTGCCGGCGTCCCCGCCGAAGGTCTGGAGCGCGGTCAACGCGGCCAGCAGGGCGACCGGGAGCAACACCGCGAGCCGCCGTACCGAGGGAGCCCGCAGGGCCGCGGCCGGCACGGTGAGTCCGGCCAGCTTGATCAGGTAGCAGCCCACGGCGGTCAGCACGATCGCCGCCCACACGGCGGTCATCGCCCGCCCTCCGTGCGCTCGATCGAAGCCCTGCCGCGCAGCAGCAGCACCAGCGGCGCGGCGAGCGCCGCGACCAGCACCGGCACTCCGGCCGGCAGCAGCGGCAGGCCGACGAGGG
>NZ_BAAHCA010000421.1:0-4187 GCF_054776295.1 Streptomyces sparsus | reverse complement strand
GGACCAGCGTTCGTGCGGTGCCCGCCCGCCGCGGCGCACCAGCGCTGCCAGTGGCGGCCGTCCCCACAGGACGGTGGCGGCGAGCAGCGCCGCGTACGGCAGGACCTGCCCGGCCGGTTCGGGGAGGGTCACCGTCGTGGTGTGTGCGGCGAGGGTCAGCCAACCGAGGGCGAGCGGGCTGTACAGCGTCCAGGCGCGGACCGTGATCCGCGCGGGGCCGGCACGGCGGCCGTCCGGCCGGGTGATGCGCAGCAGCACGGCTCGCTTGCCCGGGCTGTACGCGAACGCGGCGGGCAGCAGCCAGAACCACACCAGCCCCAGCGCGGCGCCGACCGGGAAGGCGTGGTGCCGGCCGGTGGACCAGTCGGTGGTGACGGCCAGCAGGCCGGTGGCCAGGGTCCAGGTGACGAGCCACCCGGTGAGGTCGGTCAGGAAGGCCAGAGCACGACGGGTGAGGGTGATCCGGCCGCCGTAGCGCTCACGTTCGCCCTCCGGGTCGTTGACGGGCAGCAGCCGCGACAGGGGACCGGCGAGCAGCCAGCCGAGGACCGCTCCACCGGTGTTGAGGATCAGGTCGTCCACGTTGAACTGCCGGTAGGGGCAGTCGTAGACGAACCAGAGTCCGGTGTACTGGGTGGTCTCGAAGAACAGCGAGGTGGCGAACGCCGCGGCGGTCGCGGCGGGCAGCCGCTGGCGCAGGTAGTAGCGCAGGTAGACGCCGAGCGGGAGCAGGAGGGCCACGTTGAGCAGGGTGGTCCAGGTCGGGGTGAGGCTCAGCAGCGTGGCCGGCGCCCAGTCGCCGCCCGCCGCGGCGGACACCGTGCCGTGGAACGCGAAGGGTTCCAGCTGCGGGCTGGCGGCGTAGCGGGCCGTCGCGCAGTGCGCGTCGGTGTCGGCGGGCAGCGGCATCAGCGTCTGCAACAGTGCGGCGAGCAGGTAGAAGACGAAGCTGTAGAAGACGAGGACGGCCCAGCCGCCGGCCCGGCCGCGCCGCCGGTAGCCGCGGACGGCGACCGGCACCATGATCAGGGCGGTGATGAGCGGGAAGAGTGAGACCGCGGCTTCGACCGGCAGCAGGTAGGTACGGAACACGACTGGTGCTTTCTGCGGCGTGCTCAGCCGCATAGGGGACCGGGTCGGCCGGGAACCGGACCTGCGGACTCCGGGCGGAGCTCCGGGTGTTGGCGCCTTCCCGCGGCGGTCGGCGGCTTCCCGCCGACCGCCAGGGTAGAGGACACCCTGCCCAGGGTGTCAGCCGCCGGGACCGGCCATCGCCCCCGCCCCCGCCCTGCCCGCGGACGGAGAGGGGATTGGTAACGACCGGCCTGCGGCTCGCCCCGCCCGGGAACACGTCGTCCGGTGTCCGGCCAGGACCGCTCGGAGCGCTCTCGACACCGGGATAGGCGCTGCCTAGGATCGCCGGTACGGCATCGCGTGTCGGTCACCGGCCGGGTGAGGCATGGAGGTGCCCGTGAGTGCCTTACGGAGGCATTTACGCATGTCAGTCGAGTTGAACCACACCATCATCCACTCCCGTGACAACCGGGAGTCGGCCGAGTTCCTGGCGCACGTCCTGGGACTCGAACCGGGCGCCGAATGGGGCCCGTTCGTTCCGTTGACCACCGCAAACGGGGTCACCCTGGACTTCGCCGCCATCCCGGCGGAGTCGATCGTCATGCAGCACTACGCGTTCCTCGTCTCCGACGAGGAGTTCGACGCGGCCTTCGCCCGTATCCGCGAGGCCGGGATCACCTACTACGCCGATCCGCACCGGAAGCACCCGGGCGAGATCAACCACCATCACGGCGGGCGCGGGCTGTACTTCATGGATCCGGCCGGACACGGTATGGAGATCATCACCCGCCCCTACACCTTCGAGTCGTAGCCGCGGCCTCGTGCGCCCGTGGTCGGCCGGGCCCCCCCCCCCCCCCCCCCCCCCCCACCCCCGGGGAGGGTCACCACCCCTCGGGTCTCACTCGACGCCGCTGTCCAGCAGCGGACCGAGTTCCTCCGCCACGGTGGTCAGTGCCCGGGCGTCCTGCTCGGCCCGGGCGAGCAGGATGGCACCTTCCAGCGCGCTGACCATGAGCGCCGCCAGCCGGTCGGCCCTCGGCCCGGGCACACCCATGTCGCGCAACGCACCGGCCACCGGCCGGATCCAGCCCCCGAACGCGTCGGCGGCGGCCTGCCGAGTGGAGGCCGAGGACTCGGCGCAGTCCACCGTGGCCGCGGCGACCGGGCACCCCGCGGCGAACCCCTCGGTCTCGTACTCGTCGGTCCACTGACGCACCATCGCGGCGAACAGGCCGCTCGGTGACGGCTGCGGCATCTCGTCGAGGAACCGGCCGACGCGCCGGGCCGCGTAACCGCCGGCCCAGGACACCGCCTCGTTGACGAGCTGCTCCTTGCCACCGGGGAAGTGGTGCTGCAGTGATCCCCTGGGCGCCTGCGCGTGCGCGGCGACATCCCGCATCCCCGTGGCGGTGACTCCGTCCCGGCGGATGAGCTGCGCCGCACTGAACACCATGCGCTCACGCGGCCCCCGCTCCCGGGGCCCCTGGGGAACCGCCATCGCCGACCTCCCGTTGCTGCTCGCGCGCCGGGGACGAGAGCCGCCCAACGCCGCAGGGGCCAGCCTACGACGCTCCCACCGGGTCCTCCGGGCCGACGAGGCGGCTCCACTCCCGGCACACCCGGGCCGTCCGGGACCAGGCCCTCCCCACCGCCCGAGCCCTGCGAGGAAGGACTGTTCCACGCCGGGCCCGCCCGTCGGCGTGGGCGCGGGTCAGACGCCATACGTGCCCGGCCGCCGGACGTGCGGCGGGTGACGGTGACCCGCCGCGGCGCTACTATGACGACTGTCATAGTCGGTGCGGTGAGAGGGCCGCACCCCGTGGCCGGGGCACGCCGTGGGGTGCCGGTCCGGGGACGGCGGTGCGCGGTGGCAGTGGGATTCATGGGGCTCGGCGTCATGGGGTTGCCCATGGCGCTCAACCTGGCCCGGTCGGGAGTCGGACTCGTCGTCTGGAACCGCACGGCCGCCCGGACGGAACCGCTGCGCGCGGCAGGAGCGGAGACGGCGGCCGACCCCGCCGACGTGTTCCGCCGAACCCGCGTGGTCATCCTCATGCTGGCCGACGAGGCCGCCGTCGACAGCGTGCTGGCACGCGGCACGGACCGGTTCGCCGAGCGCGTCTCCCGGCACACCGTGGTGCACATGGGCACCACCTCCGCCGAATACTCCCGGCAACTGGAGGCCGACGTCCGTGCCGCCGGCGGCAGTTACGTGGAAGCGCCCGTCTCAGGCTCCCGCCGCCCGGCCGAGGACGGCGAGCTGGTGGCGATGGTCGCGGGGGAGGACCAGGCAGTCGAGCAGGTGCGTACGCTGCTCCGGCCGATGTGCCGCCAGCTGTTCCACTGCGGGTCCGTGCCGCGGGCGTTGCTGACGAAGCTGTCCGTCAACCTGTTCCTGATCACCATGGTCACCGGCCTGACCGAGGCGTTCCACTTCGCCGAACGGCACGGCCTGGACCGCGAGCAGTTCCTGGCCGTGCTCGACGCGGGTCCGATGGCGAGCGCCGTCTCCCGCATGAAGGCCGCCAAACTGCGGGACGGCGACTTCGCCGCGCAGGCGGCGGTCGCAGACGTGCTGAAGAACAACCGGCTGATCGCCGAGGCCGCCCGCGAGTCCGGCACCGCCTCGCCGCTGCTCGACACCTGCCACGCACTGTTCGGCGAGACCGTCGGGCTCGGCCTGGGAAGCGCCGACATGGTGGCCGTCCTCCGGGCCATCGAGACCCGCACCGAGACCAACCCGGAGGCGCCGAGGCACCCGTAGCCCGCTCGACGGACGACGCTCGCCCCTTGTCGCTCGACGTACAACGCACGCGAGCAGACCCGGTGTGCGGCTGTTGCCCGCCGTGGTGCGGGAGGAGACGGCCCCGGACCCTGACCTGATCGCGACCGAACCGTGCACGTCGTCGGCGGGGGAGCGCATAACGCGCTGCTCTGCCGGCTGACGGCGGACGCCACCGGCCTGCCGGTCGTCGCCGGCCCGACCGAGGCCGCGGCGCTGGGCAACGTGCTCGTCCAGGCCCGCGCCGCCGAAGTGGTCAGCGGCGACCTGCACGACCTGCGGGCGCTGCTGCGCGACACCCAGCCCCTGCGGCACTACGATCCGGCGGGCG
>NZ_BAAHCA010000420.1:0-4208 GCF_054776295.1 Streptomyces sparsus | reverse complement strand
TTCAGCGGGGGGCGCGGGGTGGTGCGGGTCGGCGCTGGTCTTTCGCAGTTGGGTGGTGGAGTCGGACGGCGAGGCCCCCTCGCGGGGCTCGCTCTGCGGCGCGACCGGCTGCACGCGGTCGGCGGGTGCCGGTTCTTCGGCTCGGCCCGCCTGCGGCGACCGGTCGGCGCCCTCGTGCTCGGTGCTCACAGCGATCTCCTCAGGTACACGACAGACATGGTGGGCGGACTTGTTGTAGCCCAGTGTGCAATCAGCTTTTCCCATCGTGTGTCAGGGCGGCGTAAGCCATCCGGTTACCCCTCCCCCGCGCCCCTTACCCCGGACATTCGTCACGAGAGGGAGACTTCACCGCAGGACGGTGCCGCGCCTGCCCGCCCCGGTCCCGCGGCGGTGCCGGCCAGTGGCACGATGACCGGGTGCGACCTCACTCCGGCAGCGCCGGGAAACATCCTTCCGAAATCGCCGTCATCGCCCATCGCGGCGCCTCAGAGGACGCGCCGGAACACACCCTGGCCGCCTACCGCAGGGCGATCGAGCACGGTGCGAACGCCCTCGAGTGCGACGTGCGGCTGACTGCCGACGGGCACCTGGTGTGCGTGCACGACCGCCGGGTGAACCGGGTCTCCAACGGACGCGGCGCGGTGTCCAAGCTGGAGTTGTCCGCCCTGGCCGCGCTCGACTTCGGTTCGTGGAAGGACGACTTCGAGCAGCCCGAGACCGAGGACCGGGAGCAGACGTCGGTGCTGACCCTGGAGCGGCTGCTTCGGTTGGTGAAGGAATCCTCCGCGGCCGGACGGCCGGTGGCGCTGGCCATCGAGACGAAGCATCCGACCCGCTGGGCCGGGCAGGTAGAGGAGAAGCTGCTCAGCCTGCTCAAGGAGTACGAACTGGACTCGCCGGTACGGGTGATGAGCTTCTCGGCCCGTTCCCTGCACCGGATCCGGGCCGCCGCACCCCACCTGCCGACCGTGTACCTGATGCAGCTCCTGCTGCGCCGGCACCGCGAGGGCCGGCTGCCGCCGGGGGTGGGCATCGCCGGTCCGAGCATGCGCATCATCCGCAACAACCCGGGGTACGTGATCCACGCTCAGCGAGCCGGCCACGAGGTCCACGTGTGGACGGTGGACGACCCGCTGGACGTCGAACTCTGCGCACGGCTCGGCGTGGACGCCATGATCACCAACCGTCCTCGGCAGGTGGTGGAGCAGTTGTCGGAGCTGAGTCGCCGCTGACCACGGGCCCCCGCCCCGCCGCGCACCGCCCGCGCCATGCCCGCACCACCGTGCCCCGCCGCCACCCGCCACGCCCCGCCGACGACCACCCCGCGCCGACGACCGCGCACCGGTGCGGACGCGGTCCGTACCGCGCCGGCGCGCAGACCCCGTACGGGCATCCGCGGGCACAGGGACGCGGCACTCGGTCATCCGTCACCCGTAGTGCTCCGGCGCATCCCGTGGGTGCGGAAAGGTGACGAGTGCGTCAACCGGGCACCTCGGGACGGTTTCCGGTCACGTGGGCCGGGGCATTCTTCCCGTGGCGTGGGGCGACTAAGGAGGTCTCGGGGGTGGCGTGGGTGGTGGCACAACAGGTGCCGACTTCGTCGGCCATGGCCGTGCCCCATGGGCCCGCGGGCGTGGGGCCGGCACGACGGCGACTACGGGACGATCTGCGCGCCAGCGGCGCGCCCGAAGCGGTCGTGGACGACGCCGTCCTGATCCTCTCCGAGTTGCTGAGCAACTCATGCCGGCACGCCCGGCCGCTGCTGCCCGACGAGCGGGTACGCGCCGAGTGGTGCCGGACGGCCGGCGGTGAGCTGACCATCTCGGTCACCGACGGCGGCGGTCCGACCCGACCGCTTCCGGCCACTCCCTCGGTGACCGCGCACGGCGGTCGGGGGCTGTCCATCATCACCGCACTGGCCCGGGACTGGGGCGTGCGCGAGGAGGACGGCGGCGAGGGTGGCGTCACGGTGTGGGCGGTCGTCGCCGGCGGCGACGCCCTGGACTCGTCCGGCGGTTTCGCCCTGATCGACCTCGAGGGCGTGGACGAACTCGCCTGAGCCCGCGCGCCCCGCTCAGCCGACGTTCCAGACAGGCCGCGCGCCCCGCACAGCCGACGCCTCCCGTGCAGCCGACGTCCCGGCAAGCCGCCGCTTCCGCGGGGGCGACGGGCGCGCCCGAGCCGCCGAGCCCGCTCGGCCGGTCGGACGGGCTAGGCTCGCGCGCAACAGTTCTGCCCGTTGCCAGGTTGATATCACCCCGGTTTGTCACGACTCGGAGACCCGCGCATGGCCAAGAAGCGCCGCCCCCAGCCCCAGGCTTCCCAGCCGCAGCTCGTCGACGGGGAGGTACCGGTCGTAGGTGGCCGCGAGCCGTGCCCCTGCGGCTCCGGGCGCCGCTACAAGGGCTGCCACGGGCGAGCCGCCGCGCAGGCGGTGACGGAGCTGGTCCGGCGTCCCTTCGAGGGGCTGCCCGGCGAGTGCGACTGGGTCGCCCTGCGCGAGCTGGTGCCCGCCGCCACCGCGCCGCTCACCCTTTCCGGTGGACTGCCCGACGACGTCCCGTCGGTCACCCTGGCCACCGTGCTGCCGATGGCGTGGCCCGCGCTGCGCCGCGACGACGGCTCCGTGATGCTGGGGCTGCAGAACGACACCGCCTCCGGGGACATCAGCCGCGACCTGGCCGACGTGCTGCGGCGGGCGCTGAGCGCCGAGCCGGGCAACCCGGTGGCCGCCGAGCGCACCAGCGGTGAGGCGCCGCGCCTCCAGGACCTGCTCGACGCCTCCGCCCCCCTGGTGCCCGAGGTGCACAGCGGCTTCGAGTTCTGGCTGACCGACGTGGAGAACGCCACCCCGGAGGTCGCGGCCTCCCTGGAGCGGGCCAACTCGGCGGCGCTGCCCACCGCGCGGCTCACCGGGGTCGAGGCCGCCTACTGGTGCCGCACCCCGGACAAGAACCACCTGCGCTGGGTCATGCCCCACGCCGAGGACACGTTGCTCGACGCGCTGGCACGGCTGCACGCCGCCGACGCCTCGTCGCTGGGCGCGGGCACCCGGCTGGTCGGTTCGTTCCGGGCGCACGGCCTCTTGGTCCCCGTCTGGGACCTGCCGACCGAGATGACCGCGGACGACTGCGAGAAGCCCGCCGCGGCCTTCGCCGAGCGGCTCTCCGAGGCGCTCGCGGACGGCTCCCCGCTCAGCGGCGAGGCGCGCCGCGCCCGCAGCGGTCTGGCCAACCGGCAGATCACGCTCAGCTGACGCCGGCCCGCACCTCGCTGACACCGGCCGGCGTCCCGCGCTCCCGGGTGTCACCGCCCTGTCCGGCGGTGACACCCGGTGACCCGGGTCGGCCACGAGGTAATTGAACACTCAAGAACCGTGATTCCGGTCACAACTCCCGGCCCCAACAGGTAAATCCGCGTCTGAAAAGGAACGCCGGAATTTGCGAACGGCCAATCTCTTGTTACGGTTCTTGGAGCCCGGTCGCTGGTGCATCCCCCGTCGCCAGCGACCGGGCGTCTGCATGTCCGGGCGGCGCCTCCGCGCCTCCGGTCCGCACCTCCGGAGCCGCGGGTCAGTCAGCGAACGCGTCGGGTGGGTTGCTCCCCGCGCGCAGCAGCAGGACGTCCTCACCGGGCGGCGCGATCTCCGCCACCGCGTGGTACGGCGGCTCGTCCCCCACCGGGTGCACCGTGCGCTGCCGGGGTGTCTCGCACAGCGCCGGCCCCTCCGCCACCACACAGTGCACCTGCACCGTCCGCCCGTCCGGTCGCATCAGCGTCAGCACGCCGCGCAGCGCGGCACCACCGGTGTTCCGGTAGTACATACGGCCCCAGGTGTGGCCTTCCTGACTGAGCACGCACGTCTGCGCCGTGACCCCTGCGGGGGAGGACACTTCCGGGCCGCATACGGCGGCGGGGCCGCGGGCCAGCACGCCTTGGGCGCGGAATCCGGACAGCTTGCCGGTGCCCCCGGCACGCGGCGCTCCCGAGCCCGGCAGCCGCTCCGCCCTTTCGGAGTAACTGTCGTGCCCCTCCAGGGAGTTGGAGCCCCCACCACCGGCCTCGGACCCACCGGCGGCCACGCCGCCCACCTCCGGGTCGCCGCCCTGCCTCGGGCCACCCGCCTGCGGGCCGTTGGGATCCATGGGGCCGCTGGGACCTGTGGTGCCACCAGGAGCCGTGGCGCCGCCGGGCACCGGGGTGCTGCC
>NZ_BAAHCA010000419.1:0-4208 GCF_054776295.1 Streptomyces sparsus | reverse complement strand
CAGCAGGTCGTCGCGGACGCCGCGCTGGTCGATCCGGTCCAGCAGCGACGCGGCGGCGGGCGCGCTGGTGAAGGTGACCGCGTCGAGGGCGCCGCCGATTACGGCGTCGATGAGCCGGTCGACGGGGGCCAGGTCCTGCGGCGGCAGCCACCGGTAGACGGGCACGGTGACGATCTCGGCGCCGCTGTCACGCAGCGCCTCGCAGAAGCCGGGCAGCGGTTCGCCGTGCAGTTGGACGGCGTTGCGGCGGCCGTCGACGACCTCGGCGAGCAGCCGGTCGAGCACCTCGGCCATCGACTCCGAGGCCGGGGACCACTTCTCCTTCAGCCCCGCGGCCCGGATCGCGCCGCGCACCTTCGGGCCGCGGGCCAGCAGCTCCACGTCCTTGAGCCGGGCCAGCAGCGACTCGCCCAGGCCCCAGCCGTCGGCGGCCTCCACCCAGCCGCGGAAGCCGATGGCGGTGGTGGCGGTCAGGGTGTCGGGGGCGTCGGCCAGCAGTTGCTCGGTCGCGCTCATCAGTTCGCCGTCGTCGGCCAGCGGCACGATGCGCAGCGCCGGCGCGTGCTGCACCGACGCGCCGCGCCGGGTGAGCAGGGCGCCGAGTTCCTCGGCGCGCCGGGCGGCGGTGACGCCGATGGTGAAGCCGTCGAGCGGTTTGACCTGGTGCATGGGTGCGGCCCTCGTCCTGCGTGTTGTCCTCGGTTGTCCCCGACCGGGTACCGAGCCTGCCGGTGAGGCGTGACAGACCCGGTACGGGCCGATTTCCCCGGCGTTACGGAGCGCGCCGCCGGTGTCACCGGGTGCCCCTCTCCCGGCCGGGTCTCACACCCGGGCGAACGCCGGACGCCGCTCGGCCGCCGGGCTCTGCTCCCCGGCGTCGGCGCCGGGGTTCGGGGTCGCGGTGCGGCGCAGGTATACGGCCCAGGTGACGGCGGCGCACACCAGGTAGCAGGCGAGGAAGACGACGAACGCGCCGGTGCCGGCGCCGGAGCTCTGGAAGGACTGGCGAAAGGCGAGGTTGATGCCGAGGCCGCCCAGTGCGCCGATCGCACCGATCAGGCCGATGGCCGCTCCGGAGAGCCGGCGTCCGTGGGCGGCGGCCTGCTCGCCGGTCAGCCCCAGGGCCTCCGCCTTCGCCTGGAAGATGCCGGGGATCATCTTGTACGTGGAGCCGTTGCCGAGGCCGGTCAGCACGAACAGGCTGACGAATCCGACGAGGAACACCGGCAGCGACTCACGGACGGAGGCGGCGACGACGATGCCGGTCGCGGCGGCCATGGCGAGGAAGTTCCACAGCGTGATGCGGGCGCCGCCCCAGCGGTCGGCGAGCCAGCCGCCCACCGGGCGGATCAGCGAGCCGAGCAGCGGCCCGATGAAGGTGAGCGACGCCGCCTGCAACGGGGTGCGGTCGAACTGGTTCTGGAGCACCAGGCCGAACGCGAAGCTGTAGCCGATGAACGAGCCGAAGGTGCCCACGTACAGGAACGACATGATCCAGGTGTGCGGGTCCCGGACCGACTCGCGGGCGGCTCCGGTGTCGTTGCGGACGGGCGCGAGGTTGTCCATGTGCCGCCACGCGCAGTACGCGGAGACCAGGATCAGCGGCAGGTAGATGCCGAGCAGCAGCCGCGGGGAACCGGCGCCGGCGGTGGCGATGACGAGCAGCGTGACGAGCTGGATCACGGGCACGCCGATGTTGCCGCCGCCCGCGTTCAGACCGAGCGCCCAGCCCTTCTTCCGCAGCGGGAAGAAGGAGTTGATGTTGGTCATGGACGAGGCGAAGTTGCCGCCGCCGATGCCGGTGAGCAGCGCCACCAGCATGAACGTCGTGTAGGAGGTGCCCGGTTCCATCACGGCGAAGGCGGCGACGGTCGGCAGCAGCAGCATGCCGGCCGCGAACACCGTCCAGTTGCGGCCCCCGAACCGGGCCACCGCGAAGGTGTAGGGCACCCGGGCGAGCGCACCGACCAGGGTGGCCATCGCCACCAGGAAGAACTTGCCGGCCGGGTCGATGCCGTACTCGGGGCCCATGAAGAGCACCAGCACCGACCACAGCGACCAGATCGAGAAGCCGACGTGCTCGGACAGGATCGAGAACAGCAGGTTGCGGCGGGCGACACGTTCGCCGCCATCGCGCCAGAAGGTCTCGTTCTCCGGGTCCCACTGCTCGATCCAGCGGCCCCCCTCGCGCGTACCGGCCCGGGTTGTCATGGCGCCTCCTGGAGGGTTCGGGTGTGACTCCCCGAAGGTAGGAAGCGCGCGTTTCCGCCCTGTGCCGGCACGTGACGCGGGCGAAACCTTGCTCTCACCCGGCCGTCCCCGGGGCGGTGAGCGCGTCGGTCCCCGATCGGCGACCGGTGGGGCGATAGGGCCGTTATTCGCTTCGTGCCCGGGTGGGGAGCGTCCTACCGTGGCGCGGTGACGACTCGAATGATCATTCTCAACGGTGGTTCCAGCTCGGGTAAGTCCGGGATCGTGCGGTGCCTGCAAGCCGTGCTGCCGGACCCGTGGCCGGCGTTCGGGGTGGACTCGTTCATCGACTCCCTGCCCGCGAGCATGCAGGAGTCGGAGGCGGGCATCGAGATCGCGGCGGACGGCCGGGTGGAGGTCGGGGCGGACTTCCGGGCGTTGGAGGCGGCCTGGCGGGACGGTGTCGTGGCGATGGCCCGCGCGGGCGCCCGGATCATCATCGACGACGTCTTTCTGGGCGGGGCGGAGTCCCAGGAGCGGTGGCGGAAGGCGCTGGGCCCGCTGCCGGTGCTGTGGGTCGGTGTCAGGTGTGAGGGTGCGGTCGCCGCGGACCGTGAGGTGGCACGGGGGGACCGCGTCCAGGGGATGGCCGCGTCGCAGGCGGACGCGGTGCACGAGGGAGTGCGCTACGACCTGGTGGTGGACACGACGCGTACCGGGTCCATGGAGTGCGCGCGCACCATCGCCGCCCACGTCGGCTGATCACCGAGCTGCCCGGCCCTCGCTCCGACCCAACGGCATCAGGGGTGGTATGGGGGGATTTGTTGGGGGGTGTCACGGATGTGCTGCGGGGCGGCGGTGGCGAGGCTCGTAGGAGACGTGAGTCCAGACGATCCCGAGAGGAGCCCCCGATGTCGCACACTCGGCGAGGCAGGGTCAGGGCCCTGCTCGCTCTCTCGCTCAGCACGCTGGTCCTCGCCGCGACGGTCCCGGCCGCCGCGCAGGCGGCCGGCGAACCCGAACCGATGCGCGTGGTGAGCGAGGAGCGCCGGACGGACCGGCTGACCGACCTGACCGTGCACTCCCCCGCCCTGGGAACCACCGCCGAGGTGCGGCTGCTGACCCCCGAGGGGTGGCACAGCCGCCACGCCGGCGAGCGCTGGCCCACGCTGTACCTGCTGCCCGGCGGTGACGGCGACCACCTGCCGTGGACCGAGGACTACAACATCCAGCGCCTTCCCGCCCTGCGGAACACGCTCGTGGTGATGCCTCAGATGCCCCTCTACGGCTTCTACTCCGACTGGTGGAACCACGGCGAGGGCGGGCCGCCGGCCGTGGAGACCTTCCACCTGGACGAGATGCTGCCGCTGCTGGAACGCCACTACGGCGCCGGGTCGCGGCGAGCGGTCGCGGGACAGTCCCAGGGTGGCTTCGGTGCGCTGTCCTACACGGCCCGCCGTCCCGGCATGTTCCGGGCCGCTGCCAGTTACAGCGGCTTCGTCCACCCCCACCTGCACCCCCACGCCGTCCGTGCGGGCATGGAGTACCTCGGCCTCGACTGGTTGGCGCTGTGGGGCCATCCGCAACGGCAGCGGGCGATCTGGCGGTCCCACGACCCCGCGTATCTGGCGGACCGGTTCCGGGACGTGCCCGTGTACCTGTCCTCCGGTGACGGCCGGCTCGGCCCGCTCGACCCCCCGGACACCGAACCCGACGAGGACATACCCGGCCTGGAGGACCCGGACGCGCCCTTCCCCGACGACGTGCTCTCCCCCACGGAGGCGATCATGCTGGAGGAGAACAGGGCGCTGGCCCCGCTGCTGCGGGCCGCGGGCGTCCACGTGACCACCCACTTCCACGCCGGCACGCACGACCCGCCGTACTGGGCCCGCGAGTTCCGTGCCTCGCTGCCGATGCTGCTCCGGGCTCTGCACCCCTGACCCGCCGCGCACCTTCGGGCCCCGGCGCAGTGGCGGCCGGGGCGCGAACGGGACGGCGGCGCGGACGAAGGCGGGACG
>NZ_BAAHCA010000418.1:0-4214 GCF_054776295.1 Streptomyces sparsus | reverse complement strand
GTCCCGCGGGACGGCCTCGTCCCCGCCGTGCTCGACGGGCCCCTCCGGCTCGGCCTCACCGGCCGGCGGTGGGACCCGCGGGCCGGAACCGCCCGGCTGGGTGTCGCCGTTGACGTGCTGCCGGGGGGAGGAGGGCTGGACGCCCGGACCCCCGGTGGTGCGGAACAGTTCGTCGGCTGCCGGGAGACTCACTCGGCGTGGCACCGGGCGAGCACCTCCCTGGCGAGCTGACGGTAGGCGGCGGCGCCCACGGAGTTGGAGGCGTACGTGGTGATCGGCTCCCCCGCGACAGTGGTCTCCGGGAAGCGGACCGTCCGGCCGATGACCGTGTGGTAGACGCTGTCGTCGAACGCCTCGACCACTCTGGCCAGCACCTCCCGGCTGTGGACCGTCCGCGAGTCGTACATGGTGGCCAGGATGCCGTCGAGCTCCAGTTCCGGGTTGAGCCGCTCCTGGACCTTCTCGATGGTCTCGGTGAGCAGGGCGACGCCGCGCAGCGCGAAGAACTCGCACTCCAGCGGCACGATCACCTTGTGGGCCGCGGTGAGGGCGTTCACCGTGAGCAGGCCCAGCGAGGGCTGGCAGTCGATGACGATGAAGTCGTAGTCCGGCAGCAGCGGTTGCAGGGCGCGCTGGAGCGTGGACTCGCGGGCGACCTCGCTGACCAGCTGCACTTCCGCTGCCGACAGGTCGATGTTGCTCGGCAGCAGGTCCATGCCGGCCACCGCCGTCTTCAGCAGCACCTCGTCGGCGGCCATGCCCCGCTCCATGAGCAGGTTGTAGACGGTGAGGTCGAGCTCCATCGGGTTGACGCCCAGTCCGACGGACAGCGCGCCCTGCGGGTCGAAGTCGACCAGCAGGACGCGGCGTCCGTACTCGGCGAGCGCCGCGCCCAGGTTGATGGTCGAGGTCGTCTTGCCGACCCCGCCCTTCTGGTTGCACATCGCGATGATCTTGGCGGGCCCGTGTTCGGCGACGGGTCCGGGAATCGGGAAGTACGGCAGCGGACGCCCGGTCGGGCCGATGCGCTCGCGGCGCTGGCGGGCCGCGTCGGGCGCGAGCGTCGCGGCGTACTCCGGATCGGGCTCGAACTCCGCGTCGGGGTCGTAGAAGTGCCCTTCGGGCAGATCACCGAGGTGGGGTTCGTCGTAGGCCGCAGGACGGTCGGTCCGACCGTCCGAGCGGTCGCCGGCCATGGCGTTCACGTGGGATCCGTCCATGCTCTGGTGGGCCGTCATGCTCGATTGGTCCTGGTGGGAGGTGAAGGTGCGGACAGCGACGGAACCGACAGCCCGAAGCCCTGCGGCGTCCCGGCCCGGCGTGAGCGGCCCTGGTTGACCACCTCCGGGAGTAAATGTCGACTCATTCACAAGTCGTCTTACCTCCTTGGTGACCAGGAAACTTCTAGACAGGTCAGCGTGGCACCATGCCGACGTTTGGCGACTCTATGGCGTGTCGGTGGTTCGCAGCAACACAATCCGTCGGAGACGGCCCGATGTGTCGGCGGCCGAACACCCCGTTGTCAAGGGCGCAAGGCGGCCTCACTTGAGGTTTTCGAGGGTCGCGAATCGGTTAAACAGTTATGTTCACGGCGAGTTGACCAAGCGTCAGGAACCGCTGACACGTCACCGGCCGGACCTCGGGGCCCGAGGTCCGGCCGGTGACGTGTGGTTGGCGACATTGACGACCGCGCTTGACGGTCACCCGCGGCGGCGGACGCCGCGCGGGTCAGCCCAGCAGGGCGGCCGGCTCCACGTGGGCGAGCCCGTGGGCCTCCGCGACGGGACCGTAGACGACCTGCCCGTCATGGGTGTTGAGGCCCTTGGCCAGTGCGGCGTCCCGGCGCAGCGCCTCCACCCAGCCCCGGTCGGCCAGTTCCACGATGTACGGGAGGGTGGCGTTGGTGAGGGCGTGGGTGGACGTGTTCGGCACGGCTCCGGGCATGTTCGCCACGCAGTAGAAGACCGAGTTGTGGACCCGGAAGGTCGGCTCGGCGTGTGTGGTGGGACGGGAGTCCTCGAAGCAGCCGCCCTGGTCGATCGCGATGTCGACAAGGACACTTCCGGGCTTCATCCGGGAGACCAGCTCGTTGGTGACCAGCTTCGGGGCCTTGGCGCCCGGGATGAGGACCGCACCGATCACCAGGTCGGCGTCGAGCACCGCCTTCTCCAGCTCGAAGGCGTTGGAGGAGATCGCCCGGACACGGGTACCGAAGATCCGGTCGGCCTCCCGCAGCTTGTTGATGTCCTTGTCGAGCAGGGTGACGTGGAAGCCGAGGCCCACCGCGATCTGGGTGGCGTTCCAGCCGGAGACGCCGCCGCCGATGACCACGGCCCGACCCGCGGAGACCCCGGGCACCCCGCCCGGCAGCACACCCCGGCCGCCCGCGGAGCGCATCAGGTGGTAGGCGCCGACCTGGGGGGCGATCCGGCCCGCGACCTCGGACATCGGGGCCAGCAGCGGAAGCGAGCGGTTGGACGTCTCGACCGTCTCGTAGGCGATGGCCGTGGTGCCGGACGCCAGCAGGGCGTCGGTGCACTCACGGGACGCGGCGAGGTGCAGGTAGGTGAAGAGCGTCTGGTCCTTCCGGAGCCGGTGGTACTCCTCGGCGATGGGCTCCTTGACCTTCAGCAGCAGGTCCGCGGCGGCCCAGACCTCGTCGGCGGTGCCGAGGATGGCGGCGCCGGCGGCGGTGTACTCCTCGTCCGGGATGGAGGAGCCGAGTCCGGCTCCCTGCTCGACGACGACCTGGTGGCCCTTCGTCACGAGCTCGTGCACGCCGGCCGGGGTGATGGCGACGCGGTACTCGTTGTTCTTGACCTCGCGGGGGATGCCGACCTTCACGTCGATCACGGTCCTTGACTCTGAGGGTGCTGGTGATACCGGGGCACAGCCACTCACACCAACATAGTCAGGACATGCCGGATGCGACTGGGAGGACCACAGCGCAGCCAGTCTAATGAAGGATCTCTCGGTGTCCAGCCTTACAAAGCGGTAATCTTTTTCGCGATCACTATGGGTTTCGCAGGTGACTACTCAGGTGGGCTGGTCATCCGCATCCGAAGACCCGGTCTCCGCCAGCAGACGTCGGGCCTCGGCCCGGTGCGAGGCCGCCGTCTCCAGCTCCCCCAGGCGTTCGCAGGTGTCCGCCAGCCGCAACCGCAGCGCGGCCTGCAACCGCCCGTCCGCGGCCCTGACCGCCAGGCGCAGGGCGTCGTAACAACTGCGCATCGCCTCCCGCGGACGGCCCGCGTACTCCTGGACCCGGGCCACCTCACTCAGCGCCCGGGCCTGTGCCCGCGGGTTCCGCAACCGCCGGTACACCGCCGCCGCCGCGCGCCAGGCGTTCAGCGCCTCGCCCCACTGCCCGGCGTAGATCTGCACCGCGCCGACCCGGCAGTGCAGCCGCGCCACGCCCTCCAGGTCGCCCCGCACCTGGCACAGCGCCAGCGCGCGCCCGTACCAGTCGGCCGCGCGGGGCCAGTCCTCCAGCTCCGCGTAGGTGCCGCCCATCGAGTCCATGGCCCGGACCGCGGCCTGCGGGTCGCCGCCCTCCTCCGCCCGGCACGCCGACAATGCGCCGCGGTAGCGGGCGAGCGCCTCCGGCAGCCGGCCGGTACGGGCGTCCAGATCACCGAGGTTGAGCAGTGCCGCGGCCCGCTCCTGGTGCAGGTCCCGCCGCTCCGCCACCGACAGCACCAGCTCGTGCAGCCGGTACTGCTCGGGCGCGACCTGCTCGGGGGTGCGGTGCGCGTTCAGGGCCCGGGCCAGCGCGCCGATGAAACGGCGGGCGAGTGTGTCCAGCTCACCGTCCGCGACCGCCAGCCGGGCCGCCGCCAGCAGCGACGGCAGCCGCGCCAGCCACGGGTCGTCCGCGCCCCTGGCGCGGACCAGCCGCTGCGGGGGCTCGGGAGGCGAGGCGAAAACCATTCCTGCGCGGGGCCTTTCGTCGGTCCGTCGAAGCCGCGGCACCGGTCGGACAACCGGCGCGGCCTGCGGCGGCTGCCGGCCCGGTGCGGTTCCGGCGCGGCTTCGGTGCGGCTTTGGTGTGGTTGGTCTGTCGGAGCACACCGCGTCTGGCGGTGCCCCTGTCGGTCACCCGCCGGCGGTCACCCGTCGGCGGAGTCCCGCTCCGCGGACCCGCCACGTTCGGTGAGCCCAGGGAAGGCTACGCCGGTGCCGCGCCACCGCGCAGACCGGACCGCGGCTTCCCG
>NZ_BAAHCA010000417.1:0-4235 GCF_054776295.1 Streptomyces sparsus | reverse complement strand
GCCGCGACCCGGTCCGCCCTGGAGCGGCTGGTCGCCGGCGGCATCCCCGTCGCCGAGGCGCTCACCACCACCGCCACCGGCAGCTGGTTCGACCACGCGGGCGTCGCCGACCTCCGCACCGGGCGGGCACGCCAGGTCGCCGACCACTTCCGAGCCGGCAGCATCACCAAGACCTTCGTCGCCACCGTGCTGCTGCAACTCGAAGCCGAGGGCGCACTCGACCTGGACGACACCGTCGAGCGGTGGCTGCCCGGCCTGCTGGACGCCAACGGGTTCGACGGCCGGAAGACCACCGTGCGGCACCTGCTCCAGCACACCAGCGGGCTGCCCGACTACACCGCCGACCGGGAGGTCCTCCACCACCTCACGACCGGCTTCGACCAGCACCGCTACCGGACCCGCACCGCCCGGCAGCTGATCGGCACCGCGCTGCGCCACCGCCCCGACTTCCCGCCCGGCACCGGCTGGTCCTACTCCAACACCGGCTACCTCGTCGCGGGCCTCGTCATCGAGCAGGCGACCGGCCGCAGCTGGGCCGACGAGGTGCGCTCCCGCATCATCGGACCGCTGCGGCTGACCGGGACGTCACTGCCCGGCACCCGCACCACACTGCCCGGCCCGCACCCGGTGGCCTACTCCGCGCCCGGCGCGGACACCGCCGGCGGAGGACCGCGCGACGTCACCCTGCTCAACCCCTCCTGGGCGGGGGCGGCCGGCGAGATCGTCTCCACCGTGACCGACCTCAACCGCTTCTACCGCGCGCTGCTGCGCGGTGAACTGCTGCCCGACGCCCAGCAGTCCGCGATGTTCGACAGCGTGCCGCTCGACCCGGCGGGAACCGCCGGCTACGGTCTGGGCGTCGAGTCGCGGACGCTCTCCTGCGGCACCACCGTCTGGGGCCACGCCGGTGACATCCACGGTTCCGCGGCGCGGACGCTCGGCACCGCCGACGGTTCCCGCGTGCTGACCTTCCACCTCAACGGCGACTGGCTCACCGGCTCCGCCCGGGAGACCGCCGTCACCGAGGCCGCCTTCTGTGGCGCCGGCTGACGCTTCCCGGCCGACGCTTCCCGGCCGACGCCGACCGCCGACGCCGACCCCCGGGCCGCCGCTCACCCCTCCTCGGCGGTCTCCAGGATCCGGGTCCGCGGCTCCCCGACGAGCGCGGGGGCATTGCCGGGTGAGGACCACACCCGGGTCCTGAGGAAGCCGAGGAACCGCTCGGCCTGTTCCGCGGTGCCGAAGTCCAGGTCGACCACCACGTACGCGGGATCGTCGACCGGCCGCTGGACCCGGTGCCGCAGCACGCCCGCTTCCTCCCGGGCGGGCGCGAACCGGTCGAACGCGGCCTTCCACACGGCGAAGTCCGTGATCGGATGCTCGATGTGCAGGGTTGACATGACTCCTCCTCGGTGCGATGCCCCCATGGTCGGCAGTGCCCGGGGGCCCGGCACATCCCAGAAGTGTGGGAAGTCTCGGCGTACGCTCGGACCATGGCTGGTCCCGCCGTGTACGCGCGGTCGCATGAGCGTGTCGTCCGCTGCTGCGAGGTGGGCGGGGACTCCCGCCGGCTACGCGCCCGGATCCTCGACGAGATCAGCACGGCGGTGGCGTTCGACGCGTACGCGTTCCTGCTCACCGACCCGGAGACCTCCGTGGGGTGCGCACCGCTCGCGGACGTTCCATGCCTGGCCGAGCTGCCCCGGCTGATCCGCCTCAAGTACCTCACCGAGGTCAACCGGTGGACGGCGCTGAGCGGCGCCGCCCTGCTCAGCGACCACCGGGATCCCTCGGACAGCCTGCTGTGGCGCGACATGCTGCACGAGTACGGGGTGCGGGACATCGCCTCGACGGTCCACCGGGACCGCTTCGGCTGCTGGGGGTTCCTGGACCTGTGGCGGTACGACCGGCCTTTCAGCCACCCCGAGCGCAGTCACCTGACCCGCCTCACCGAACCGGTGACCACCGCGCTGCGCCGCAGCCAGGCGGACACCTTCCGGGTACGGTCGTCGTCGCCCGCCACCCCGCGCCCCGGCCCGCTGGTGCTGCTGCTCTCCCCCGACCTGCGGGTACTCGGTCAGACCCCGGCGGCCCACACCTACCTGAGCACGCTGGTGCCGCCCGCGCCCGGCCGCCCGACGGTCCCCGCGAGCGCATACAACGTCGCCGCCCAGCTGCTGGCCGTCGAAGCGGGAGCCGACACGAGCGCGCCACGCGCCCGGGTACACCTCAAGGACGGCCTGTGGCTGACCCTGCGCGCCGCCCGGATCGGCGGCGGAGAACCACCGCACCGGCGCGACATCGCCGTGACCATCGAGGAGACCTCGCCGACCGAGCGGCTCGCCGTGTTCACCAGGGCGTTCGCCCTGAGCGACCGGGAGGGCGAGCTGCTCTGCCGCCTGGCCCGGGGCGACGACAGCCACGCCGTGGCGCGTCGGATGTTCGTCTCCGAGTACACCGTGCAGGACCACCTCAAGTCGATCTTCGCCAAGACCTCGACGCACAACCGCAGAACGTTGCTCGCCCGCGCTCTCGGAACGTGATCACCCGGCACCGCTCACGGAAGCGGAAGCACCGGGTGCCAGGTGTCAGCTGAGGCTCTCCCGCCAGGCCCGGTGCAGAGCGGCGAACCGGCCGGTGCCGGCGATGAGTTCGGCGGGCGGGCCGTCCTCCACGATGCGGCCGTCCGCCATCACCAGCACCCGGTCCGCGACCGCCACCGTGGACAGCCGGTGCGCGATGACGATCGCGGTGCGCCCGCGCAGCACGGTGTCCATCGCGTGCTGCACCGCCCGCTCGCCCGGCACGTCCAGCGAGGACGTCGCCTCGTCCAGGATCAGCACCGCCGGGTCGGCCAGCAGGGCCCGCGCGAACGACACCAGCTGCCGCTGGCCCGCCGAGATCCGGCCGCCGCGCTTGCGCACGTCGGTGTCGTAGCCGTCGGGCAGCGCGGTGATGAAGTCATGCGCCCCGATCGCCTTCGCGGCCTGCTCGACCTGCTCGCGGGTGGCGTCCGGGCGGCCCAGGGTGATGTTCTCCGCCACCGTGCCGGAGAACAGGAACGCCTCCTGCGTCACCATCACCACACCCCGCCGCAGCTCCGTCGCGGAGAGGTCCCGCAGGTCCGTGCCGTCCAGCAGCACCCGCCCCGACGACGGGTCGTAGAAGCGGGCCAACAGCTTGGCCAGCGTCGACTTGCCCGCCCCCGTCGAGCCCACCACGGCCACCGTCTGGCCGGCCGGGATCTCCAGGTGGAACGGCGGCAGCACCTCTCCGCCCGTGCGGTATCCGAAGCCGACGTCCTCGAACGTCACCGCACGGCCCGGCCGCCCCGACGCCCGCTCCGGCAGCGCGACCGGCCGCTCGGGCTCGGGAACCCCCGGGGCCTGCGCCAGCAGCCCCGCGATCTTCTCCAGCGAGGCGGCGGCCGACTGGTAGGAGTTGAGGAACATGCCGAGCCGGTCGATCGGGTCGTACAGCCGCCGCAGGTACAGCGCCGCAGCCGCGAGCACGCCCAGCCCCAGCGTGCCGTCCGCCACCCGGTAGGCACCCCACAGCACCATTCCCGCCACCGCCGTGTTGGCCGTCAGGCGGGACAGCACCACGTAGCGGGCCATCTCCAGGATGGAGTCCCCGTTCAACCGCAGGTGGTGGTCGTTGAGCCGGCCGAACGCGGCGTCGTTGGCCCGCTCCCGGCGGAACGACTGCACCGGACGGATGCCGTTCATCGTCTCGGCGAACTTCACGATCACCCCTGCGACCGCCGTCGACCGCTTCCGGTACACGCGCATCGACCGCTTCTGGAAATTGCGCACCAGCGCGAACAGCGGCACGAACGACAGCGCCGCCGCCGCGCCCAGCCCCACGTCGAGATACATCAGCATCGCGGAGATGTAGACCACCGACAGCACCACCGTCAGCAGCTCCTGCATGCCCTCGTCCAGCAGCTCCCGCAGCGACTCGACGTCCGTCGTCGCCCGGGAGATCAGCCGGCCCGAGGTGTACCGGTCGTGGAAGTCCACGCTGAGCACCTGGGCATGCCGGTAGATGCGTCCGCGCAGGTCCAGCAGCACCTGCTGGCTGACGCGCGCCGCCGCCCGGACGAACACGTACTGCAGGCCGCCGGAAGCCAGCGCGCACACCAGGTAGGCCCCGGCCACCGCAAGCAGCGGGCCGTAGCCGCCCGCGCGCAGCGCCGGGACCGCCCGGTCGAGCGCCACCGCCACCAGCAGCGG
>NZ_BAAHCA010000416.1:0-4235 GCF_054776295.1 Streptomyces sparsus | reverse complement strand
GCCGCTGCCGCCCGCCGCCCCGGTGCCGCCGCAGCCCGACCCCGACACCGTCACCGGTCCGCTGCGACGCGGGGCCACCGGTCCGGCCGTCTCCGACCTCCAGACCCGGCTGAGCGGCATTCCCGCGGTCTATCCGCAGCGGCGGGTGGACGGCACCTTCGACGAGGACCTGAGCCGCGCGGTGGCCCAGTACCAGACGTTCTTCGGCATCACCGGTGACGCTCCAGGGGTGTACGGCGATCAGACCAGGGCGGATCTCGAAGCACGGACCTGAACGGGACGACCGCCCCCGGCGCCCCCGCCGGTTCGCGCGCCCCCGCCAGCTGACCAGTCCGTACGGGGTCGGGTGCGTCGAACGCGCACCAGACGACTTTGCCGGGGCAACGCTCCCGCACGCCCCACTCGTCCGCCAGGGAACGGACCAGCAGCAGCCCCCGGCCGCTCTCCGCGCAGGGCTGCTCGCCCTCCTCCCCCGGCTCCGGGCCCGGAGCCGGGATGCGGGGCCGGCCGCCGCCGCTGTCATGGGCCTCGATGGTGAGCCGTCCGTCCCAGGTCAGGCCGATTCGGATCCGGAAACCGCGTCCCGGTGGCACGCCGTGCAGCAGCGCGTTGGTGGCGAGTTCACTGACGCACAGCAGTACGTCCTCGGCCCGGGAGAGCTGGTCCCACTCCAGGAGTGCGCGGGCGGCGAAGACCCGGGCCGCCGGAACCTCGCGCCGCTCCCGGCGGAAGAGACGTTCCCGGAGGCGTACGTGGTGAAAGTCCTCTTGCATGTCCCCGATGGTCGCGTCGGGTCACTAGTCTTCACCACTGAGTGATCCCGTACAGAACTTCCGTACGGGTCGATTTCCGGTCGTTCTCGGACCGGTCGGGGGAGGAACGCACGTATGCAGCCACGTACAGCAGCGCGCAAGCAGCGCAGGAAGAACGCCTCGGCGATGAGGCTGGTCGGCGCCCAGGTGGGCCTGTTCCGGCGCAACGCCGGGCTCACGCAGGAGCAGTTGGCGGCCCGGGTGTGTGCCGAGTACGAGACGGTCGCCTCGATCGAGCAGGGCAGGCGCCCCCTGAAACCGGAGCTGGCCGAGGAGCTGGACGCGCTGCTGGACACCGGCGGCGCGCTGGCGGTGGCGCTGGAGCACCTGCCGGAGATGGACAAGTACCCGGTGTGGGCCGCCGAGTTCGTGGACCGCGAACGCGAGGCGCTGACGCTGTCCTCCTTCGAGAACCAGGTCGTACCCGGGCTGCTCCAGACCGAGGCGTACACACGGGCGGTCTTCCGCAGCCGCGTGCCCGCGCTGGACGAGGACGAGATCGAGCAGCAGGTGGCGTCCCGGATGGAGCGGCAGGAGATCCTCCAGCGCCGGGTGCCGCCGAGCGTGAGCTTCGTGCTCTCCCAGGCGGTGCTGATGGACCAGCTCGGCGGCACGGAGGTCTGGCGGGAGATGATGCGCCACCTGCGGACGAGCTGCGGCACCCCGGGCGTCACCGTGCAGATCATGCCCTTCGGCCGCCATACCCACGCCGGTCTCGCAGGCCCCTTCGTCCTACTGGAGACACCCGACCACGAGCACCTGGCCTATATGGAGACCCAGCGCGGCAGTCAGCTGGTTTCCGAGCCCGACGAGGTCAGCATCCTGGCCAGGAAATATGCGATGCTGCGGACCCAGGCTCTCAACTCCGAGGAGAGCAGGGACCTGTTGGACCGACTGCTGGGAGAGGCATGAGCACCGCACTGACCTGGTTCAAGTCCAGCCACAGCGGCGACGAGGGCGGCGACTGCCTCGAAGTCGCCTACCAGTGGCGCAAGTCCACCCACAGCAGCGACGAAGGTGGCAACTGCGTCGAGGTCGCCACCTGTCCCGACGCCGTCCACATCCGCGACTCCAAGAACCCCGGCGGCCCCGTGCTCACCGTCACCCCCGCCGCCTTCACCGCCCTCACCACTCACGCCCGCCGCCAGGCCCGCTGACCCCGAGCCCCTCGCACGCCGCCCGTCCGCGTGGCTCGACCCACGCGGACGGCCGCATCGACGGTGTACGCACAGGTCAGAGCGCCAGGCGTCCCGCGTCGCCCCAGATCAGGGCCCGGGTGCCGCGCTCCCGAAACCGGACCTGCGCCGCGCACGGTGGTGGTGTTCATCCGTGCCGGGTGGGCCGGTAGACGAGTTCCTGGATCTGGCCGTCGAACGTCCGGCTCCCGAACAGATCGAGGTCGAAGTCGGCCGCACCCGCGAAGACCGGATCGGTCCCGGTGCGGCCGCTGATCACCGGGAAGATCGTCACCTGGACGCGGTCGACGAGCCCTGCGGCCATCAGCGCCCGGTTCAACGACAGGCTGCCGTGCGAACGCAACGGCACGGCGGACTCCTCCTTGAGCCGGGCGACGACATCAACCGCGTCGCCGGCCACGACGGTCGCGTCCGGCCATCCGAGTGGCTCCACGAGCGTGGCCGACACCACCGTTGTCGGCATGCCGCGCATCCGGGAGTTCACCGGGTCGAGGTCGGCCTCCGGAATCCGGCCCAGCAGTTCGACGAACTGCCGCAAGGTGTTGGCCCCGAGGACCATACGCTGCTCCTCTCCGAGCGAGGCGAGGCGGGCTTCGAGGAACTCGGGCCCCTGCTTTCCCCAGTAGCCACCCCAGTCGCCGCCCGGCCCGTAGGAACCGTAGCCGTCGAGAGTGCAGAAGACGTCCCAGGTGTACACAGCGGTCATGGCGTTCTCCTCGAGTGCGGTTGCTGATGCGCTGTAGATGCAGACGAGGGGCCACGACGGAAATCATCGGGTCCGGAACCCTGGATCCGACCGCCTTCGAGTCAGGCTGCGCGGCAACCACCTCACACCCCCGTGGGCCGATGGCGCCGACCGCAGGCAAAGGGCGCCCGGACCGTGTGGTCCGGGCGACCGGGGGTTCAGCGGCTGGTGGGCCAGAGGCGTGGACGGCGTTTGGCCGCCACGTCCTCGGCCCAGCCGGCGAGCAGGATGCACAGGCCGGTGAGCGGCCACACCAGGATGAACATCAGCACCGGGTAGAGGCTGGTGAGCAGTTCGGCGTGGTCCGGCCACACGCCGGGGATCTTCCACAGCGGGTCGAGCAGCGGGATGGACGCGATCAGTGCGATCTCGTGCCACAGGTAGAGCGTCACGGCCCGGTTGTTGGCGAGCGTGACGGGCTTCTCCCAGCGGGCCAGCCGGCCCGGCAGCCGCTCCCAGCTCGGGCTGAAGTTGAGCAGCAGCAGGCAGAAGCCGAACGACCAGAACGCCTGCGCCAGCGGGATGTCGTTGAGGTCCAGGCCGTCCGGCCCTGGATGCGACGTCGCCCACCACAGGCCGAAGGCCATCAGGAACGGCGCCACCGACGGCACGACGTAACCGGGGATCTGCTTCAACAGCCCTTCACGGTGGGCGAAGCCCAGCACCCAGCAGGCGCCGAAGGTGGCGAAGTCGGTGACGGCGCTGCCGGTCTGGCCGGGAATGGTGACCAGGCCGGTGCCGACGATCGCCGTCAGGCCCAGCGGGGCCAGCAGCGTTGCCCACGGCATGCGGCGGAACGCCTTCAGCAGCAGCGGCGACAGCAGCACGAACCAGAAGTAGGCGCGCAGGTACCACAGCGGGGCGGCGGCCTGCACGGCCCACGTGTCGTCGAGGAAGCCGCTCTCGCTGCCGATGTGCCACGGGAACGGCGGGCTGCCGACCGGCACGACCCAGCACACGAGACGCAGCCAGAACCACGTCTCCTCCCCCTTCGCCGGGCCCCAGCCCTGCGCGAAGAGCATGCTCAGCACCAGCACGCCGTACAGCCACAGCGGCAGCAGCAGCCGCCGGACGCGGCTGCGGATGACACCGAGCGCCGGGCGTCGCAGCGAGCGGGCCATCAGGGAGCCGGCGAGCGCGAACATCACGCCCATGGACGGGAAGAGGAACGTCAGCCAGGCCCAGCCGAAGGTGTGGTAGACGACCACGCGGACCAGGGCCAGCGCCCGCAGCAGGTCGAGGTAGCGGTCGCGGACGACGGGCGGACGCGCCGCCTCCGCCCCGGTCGGGGCGGGAATGCTGGTGGTCATGCGACAGGCCTCTTGTTGCCGGTGTTGCCGGTGTTGCCGATGTTGCCAGTGCTGCCGTTGCCCGGGGTGCCGGTGCTGCGCGGGGTGCCGTGCCTGCCCCGGTGGTCGCGGCTGGTGCCGTCGCCGCCCGGGAAGGCACCGCCCTCCGGGCTGCCGTCGGGGCGGGGGACGC
>NZ_BAAHCA010000415.1:0-4246 GCF_054776295.1 Streptomyces sparsus | reverse complement strand
CCACGAAGGGCGGACGCAGCGCGGCCGACTCGGCCGCCCGCTTCGGCACCTTCCGCCGGGCCCTCAAGGGCGGGCAACCCGCCGGTGAGGGCGGGCAACCCGCCGCCGCCGAAAGCCCGGCGCGCACACCGCACGCACCAGGCCCGTCTGGCCCGTCAGACCCCGCAGGTTCAGCAGACGCAAGAGACCGCTCAGGTCTCGCAGATCCCGCAGTACCCGCCACTGAACCGGCTTCTTCTCAACCGGAGGACGACACCCGATGACTGCACCATCCCCACGGGCACCGCACCACCTGCCCGGCACGGGTACGGCCGCCGAGCTCGACTGGCTGCTGGAGAGTCTGCTGGAGCGGACCGCCGGAGCCCGGCACGCACTGGTGCTCTCCCGGGACGGCCTGAAGCTCTGCCACACCCCCGAACTGTCGGTGGACCAGGCCGACCAGCTCGCCGCGATCGCCGCGGGCATCCAGAGCCTGTCCCAGGGCGCGTCGGTGGAGTTCGGCGACGGCACCGGCGGCGTCCGCCAGGCCATGACGGAGTTCTACGGCGGCATCCTGTTCATCGTGGAGGCGGGTGAGGGCGCGCACCTGGCCGTCATCGCCGACGAGGACGCCGACGTCGGGCTGATCGGGCACAACATGAACGAGCTCGTCGAGCAGTTGGGTGAGCACCTCAGCACGCCGCCGCGGGAGTCGGGCGACGGCGGCGAGCAGGCATGATCCGGCCGGGCCGGGACGAGGACCCCGACCGGCTGTACACGCTCACCGGAGGCCGCAGCCGGTCCGACTCGGCGGCCTTCGACCTCGTGACGCTGGTGGTCAGCGAGTGCGAGCCGACGCCGGGCATGCAGTCCGAGCACGCCGCGATCCTGCGGATGTGCCGTACCCCGGCCGCGGTGGTCGAGATCGCGGCGGACCTGCGGCTGCCGGTGAGCATCGTGCGCATCCTGCTGTCGGACCTCCAGGCCACCGGACACATCACCGCCCGGCACCCGCGCACCGCGGGCACCGCGGCACAACTACCCGACCCCACCATCCTGGAGCAGGTGCTCGTTGGACTCCGCAACCTCTGAACCAGCAGTCCGTCCTCCGCTGAGCAGCACCGCCGACAACGGGCTGAAGATCGTCGTGGTCGGCGGCTTCGGGGTGGGCAAGACGACCATGGTCCGCTCGGTCAGCGAGATCCGTCCGCTGAACACCGAGGAGACGATGACGCAGGCCGGCCAGGGCATCGACGACCTGGCCGCGGTGCGGACGAAGACGTCCACCACCGTCGCCTTCGACTTCGGCCGGATCAGCCTCAACGACGAGACCGTGCTGTACCTGTTCGGCGCGCCCGGCCAGGAGCGGTTCTGGTTCCTCTGGGACCGGCTGTTCGCCGGGACGCTGGGCGCGGTGGTGCTCGTCGACACCCGCCGCCTCGCCGACTCCTGGTACGCCATCGACCGGCTGGAACAGCTCGGCACGCCGTTCATCGTGGCGCGCAACGACTTCGGCGGGCCCGCCCACACGGCCGAGCAGGTCAGGGAGGCGCTCGACCTGTCCGACGACGTCCCGCTGATCGACTGCGACGCCCGTTCCCGCACGTCCAGCAAGGACGTGCTCATCACCCTGGTCGAGCACCTGCACGCCCTGTCCTCCGCCCGGGAGACCACACCGTGACGACGCCCTCCCCCTCCTCCGCCATGTCCCCGCCGCCGGGCTGCCCGGCGCACGGGAACGCCGTGCCGCTGTGGGGTCCGCGGTTCCTCATCGACCCCTCCCACCTGTACCGGGAGATGCGGCGCGAACACGGCCCGGTGGTCCCGGTGACGCTGCCGGGGGACGTGCCGGCCTGGCTGGTGATCGACTACCGGGAACTGCACCAGGTCACCGGTGATCCCGAACTGTTCAGCCGGGACTCGGAGCTGTGGAACCAGTGGGACCGCATTCCCGCCGACTGGCCGCTGCTGCCGATGATCGGACGCAAGCAGCCGTCGATCCTCTACACCGTCGGGGAGGTGCACCAGCGCCGGCACGCGATGGTCAGCGAGGCGCTCGACGGGGTGGACAGCATCGAACTGCGGCGCCACTGCGAGCGGTTCGCCGACGGCCTGATCGACCGGTTCTGCGGCACCGGCGAGGCCGAGCTGATCGGCGAGTACGCGATGCTGCTGCCGATCCTCGTCCTGGCACGGCTCTACGGCTTTCCCGACGCGGAGGGGCCGGGGCTCGCCAAGGCGCTCAACGACATCATCGACGGGGGCGCCGACGCGCTCCAGGGGCAGATGCACCTGGGTGGCTCCATGCAGCGCCTGGTAGCCGCCAAGGGCGCACAGCCCGGCGCCGACGTGGTGTCCCGCATGCTCGCGGCGAACACCGGGTTCTCCGGTGAGGAGATCCTCCAGGACCTGATGGTGATGTCGGCTGCCGGCCACCAGCCGACGGCCGACTGGATCGGCAACTCGCTGCGGCTGATGCTGGTCGACGACCGGTTCGCCGCCTCCATGTCGGGCGGCCGGCACAGCATCGCCGAAGCCATGAACGAGGTGCTGTGGGAGGACACGCCCACACAGAACGTCGCCGGCCGGTGGGCCTCCCGAGACACGCAGTTGGGCGGCCGGCACGTGCGCCGGGGCGACCTGCTGCTGCTCGGGCTGGCCGGTGCCAACGCCGACCCGCAGATCCACCAGGACCGGGCCGCCCACGGCGGTTTCACCGGCGGTAACAGTGCGTTCTTCTCCTTCGGCCACGGTGAGCACCGCTGCCCGTTCCCGGCGCAGGAGATCGCCGAGACCATCGCGCGCACCGGTATCGAAGTGCTGCTCGACCGGCTTCCCGACATCGATCTCGCCGTGCCCGCAGCCGAGTTGGCACGCCGGCCCTCGCCGTGGCTGCGCGGGATGTCGGCGCTGCCCGTCCACTTCACCCCGACCCCCGCCTCTGGAGGCGTCAGATGACCTGCCCCGCCCATCCCGGTGAACGCATCGTGCTCGACCCTCTGGTCGGCGATCTCGCCGCGGAGGGAGCCGCGTTGCGGGCGGCGGGGCCGATCGCCCGGGTGGAGCTGCCGGGCGGTGTGGAGGTGTGGGCCGTCACCCACCACGCCGAGGCGCGTCAACTCATGACCGACACGCGGCTGGTGAAGGACATCCAGGTGTGGGGGGCGTACCGGCGCGGTGAGATACCCGCCGACTGGCCGCTGATCGGCCTGGCCGACCCCGGTCGCAGCATGCTCACCGTGGACGGCGCCGAGCACCGGCGGCTGCGCACCAAGGTGGCGCAGGCGCTCACGCCGCGCCGCGTCGAACGCCTGCGGCCCGGCATCGAGGCCATCACCGGCCGGCTGCTCGACGCACTGGCGGCACGGGACGCGGACACCCCCGTCGACCTGAAGGCCGGCTTCGCCTATCCGCTGCCGATGGGCGTCATCAGCGAGCTGATGGGCATCGACTCGGTCGACCTGCCCCGCCTTCAGGAGCTGTACGACAAGGTGTTCAGCACCCAGACCCCGCCGCACGAGGTGCTGGGCGTGCTCGGCGAACTGGCTGAGCTGTTCGGCAGGGTGGTCGAGGAGAAGAAGCGGTCGCCCGGTGACGACCTGACCAGCGCGCTGATCCTCGCCGACGAGGGCGGGGAGCCGCTCACCGACGAGGAGCTGGTGAACACCCTCCAGCTGATGATCGCCGCCGGCCACGAGACGACCATCAGCCTCATCGTCAACGCCGTCCGGGCCCTGCTGACGCACCCCGACCAGCTGAAGCTGGTGCTCGACGGCGAGGTGTCGTGGGGCGCGGTCGTCGAGGAGACCCTGCGCTTCGACACCCCCACCTCGCACGTGCTGATCCGGTTCGCCACCGAGGACATCCAGGTCGGCGACGCCGTCATCCCGCAGGGCGACGCGCTGATCACCTCGTACGTGGCCATCGGGCGCGACGAGACGCAGCACGGGCCGACGGCCGGCGCGTTCGACGTCACCCGCTCCCCGGTACGGCACATGTCCTTCGGGCACGGCCCGCACGTCTGCCCGGGTGCGCCGCTGTCCCGTCTGGAGGCCGGCATCGCGCTGCCGGCCCTCTTCGAGCGGTTCCCGCGCATGGCGCTCGCGGTTCCGGACGCCGAGCTGCGCAACAAGCCGTCGCTCACCCAGAACGACCTCTACGATCTGCCGGTCCTGCTGAACGGTCCCGCCGCGGGCTGACGGGGCCCCGCACGACGCGGGCTCCCGCCGGCTCATCGGCCGGCGCGGTACCGTCCGGGACCGGACGG
>NZ_BAAHCA010000414.1:0-4278 GCF_054776295.1 Streptomyces sparsus | reverse complement strand
CCCGCCGGCAGACCTCCCAGATCGCGTCCGGGTCGGGCAGCCGGCCCTTGCCGGTGTCGGCCCCGGTGAGCCGGCCGACAGCCGGCTCGATCACCACGGCGCCGCGGCGGCGCAGCGTGGCGACGTTGTCCCGGGTGGCGGGGTGCTCCCACATCTCGGTGTGCATGGCGGGGGCGAAGACCACCGGGCAGCGGGCGGTGAGCAGGGTGTTGGTCAGCAGGTCGTCGGCGAGCCCGTGGGCGGCCTTGGCGAGCAGGTCGGCGGTGGCCGGGGCGACCACGACCAGGTCCGCACGCTGCCCGATGCGCACGTGCGGCACCTGGTGCACGTCCGTCCAGACCCCGGTGGCGACCGGGTTGCCGGACAGGGCGGCCCAGGTGGCCTCCCCCACGAAGTGCAGGGCGGACTCGGTCGGCACGACGCGCACCGCGTGCCCGGACTCCGTCATCCGGCGCAGCAGCTCGCAGGCCTTGTACGCGGCGATGCCGCCACTGATCCCCAGCACGACCTCGGGCTTGTCCATCGCTCGACTCTCCCCGCTCCGCGGTGACGTCCCGTGGCCGGTCGAGGTGCCGGCCCGGGGTTGCTCTGGCGTCCGTGACACGCCGTCCATGACACACCACAGGCCCGGCAGTCGCGCTGCCGGGCCTGTCGTGGAGGAGCTGTGCTACTGCGGCGGGGCCTCGACGGCCTCGGACGTCAGCAGGCCCGCGTTGATCTCGCGGAGCGCGATCGACAGCGGCTTCTCGTGCACGTGGGTGTCGACCAGCGGGCCGACGTACTCCAGGAGGCCCTCACCGAGCTGCGAGTAGTACGCGTTGATCTGACGCGCGCGCTTCGCGGCGTAGATCACCAGGCTGTACTTGGAGTCGGTGGCCTCGAGCAGCTCATCAATCGGCGGGTTGATGATGCCCTCGGGCGCGGTGATGGAAGAGGACACGCTCTGCCTTCCGATGGTGGAAAAATCAAGTGGATCACGTGATACGCATCAAGGCTAGCAGCTCGGCGGCCACGTCCTCGACGGAGGTGTTGACAAGGGTGGTGTCGAACTCCGGCTCCGCGGCCAGCTCCACCCGGGCCGCCGTCAGGCGCCGCTCGATCACTTCGGGCGCCTCGGTGCCGCGTCCGGTGAGCCGCCGGACCAGTTCGTCCCAGCTGGGCGGGGCCAGGAAGACGAGTTGCGCCTCCGGCATGGACTGGCGCACCAGCCGCGCGCCCTGGAGGTCGATCTCCAGCAGCACCGGCTCGCCGGCTTCCAGGCGGTCCAGGACGGCCTGGCGGGGCGTTCCGTAGCGGTTGCCCGCGAACTCCGCCCACTCCAGCAGCTCGCCGTTGGCGATCAGCTTGTCGAACTCGTCGTCGGCGGTGAAGTAGTAGTGCACGCCATGTCGCTCGCCGGGACGCGGAGCCCGTGTGGTGGCGGACACCGAGAGCCAGACCTCGGGGTGGACCTTGCGCATATGGGCGACAACGGTGCTCTTGCCCACCCCGGAGGGGCCGGAGAGCACGGTCAGCCGAGGACGTTCACTCATGCAGCGATTATCCCGGTTCCGGGGAGTGCTCGGGTCCGCGGGAGCCGCGAGGCGGCTGCCGCGGACCCCGGGGCACCCGGCAGGGTCAGTTGGCGCCGCCGAACTCGCGCTCCAGCGCGGCGATCTGGTTGGAGCCCAGACCGCGGACCCGGCGACTCTCGGAGATGCCGAGCCGTTCCATGATCTGCTTGGCCCGGACCTTGCCGACGCCGGGCAGGCTCTCCAGGAGAGCGCTGACCTTCATCTTGCCGATGACGTCGTTCTCCTGGCCCTGCTTGATGACGTCGTGGAGGGAGGCACCGGAGTGCTTGAGCCTGTTCTTGACCTCGGCGCGCTCCCGGCGAGCCGCGGCGGCCTTCTCGAGCGCGGCTGCGCGCTGTTCAGGGGTAAGGGGCGGAAGAGCCACGCCTTCGTCACCTCGGATGTCGAACTAGTCGGATACGGATCGGTGAGGAACCTAGTAGCCCCGCACCTGCGGAGCAATGAGCAACGCACCTGTGCACATCGCTCTCGTCGGAGACTAGCGGGCGATCGCCGAAGAGTCAGCGAGAACAGCGGAAAAGTCCTGGTCAGACTGAGCCGACCAGGACTTTTCCGGACAAACCTTCGAGTATTCGGGGCCGGAAACCGCCGCTGAACAGTGACCGGGACACGCCTACCGGCGTGTCCCGGTCACCGGGCCTCGGCGAGTTCGGACGCGTAGCGGTCGGCCGCCGCCCGCAGCCCCGGCACCGAGGGCCCGGCGCCCAGCACTCCGCGGCTGACGCTCGGCAGGACCGACCGCACGGCCGCGCCGAAGACCCTGGGCAGGTCCGCGGGAGTCGCCCCCTGCGCACCCAGGCCGGGGGCGAGCAGCGGCCCGTTGACGTCCAGTTCCGCGTCGGCCCGGTCCAGCGTCGCGCCGACGACCGCGCCGAACGATCCCAGCGGAGCCGCGCCGGCGTTCTCCCGGGCGAGGTGGTCGAGCATCACCTGCGCCACCGACCGGCCGTCCGCGGCCACCGCCCGCTGCACCTCGGGGCCCTCCGGGTTGGAGGTGAGCGCCAGCACGAAGACCCCGCAGCCGTTGCGCCGGGCCAGGTCGAGCGCCGGACGCAGGGAGCCGAAGCCGAGGAACGGGCTGACCGTCACCGCGTCCGAGAACAGCGGCGCGTCCCGGTCCAGGTAGGTGGCGGCGTAGGCGCCCATGGTCGAGCCGATGTCGCCGCGCTTGGCGTCCATCAGCACCAGCGCCCCCGCGTCGCGGGCCTCCGCGACTGCCGTCTCCAGCACCGCGATACCCCGGGAGCCGAAGCGCTCGAAGAAGGCCGACTGCGGCTTCAGCACCGCCACCCGGTCCGCCAGCGCCTCCACGACCGTGCGGGTGAACCGCTCCAGGCCGGCGACGTCGTCGCCGAGCCCCCAGGCGGTCAGCAGCGAGGCGTGCGGGTCGATGCCGACGCACAGCGGCCCGCGGGCCTCCATGGCGTGGTGCAGCCGGGCGCCGAACGGGACGGTGGCGCCGGAAGGGCCGTCGGGTGTGGGGTCCGTCATGCTGCGGTGTCCGCCTCACGGGTGTCGGCGCCGACGGCGTCGGCGAGGGTGGCGTGGGGGCTGTCGCGGAGCAGTGCGGCCAGCCCGCGGTGGACGCGCCGGGACCAGAAGGGCCCCTCGTAGACGAAGGCGCTGTAGCCCTGCACCAGGGTGGCGCCGGCCAGGATGCGCCGCCAGGCGTCCTCGGCGGTGGTGATGCCGCCGACGCCGACCAGCGTGAGACGGTCGCCGACGCGGGCGTACAGCCGGCGCAGCACCTCCAGTGCGCGCGGCTCCAGCGGGGCGCCGGACAGTCCGCCGGTCTGCGCGGTGAGGTCGGCGGCCGAGCGCAGGCCCAGACCGTCGCGGGCGATGGTGGTGTTGGTGGCGATGATGCCGTCCAGGCCGAGGTCGACGGCGAGGTCCGCGACAGCGTCCACGTCCTCGTCGGCCAGGTCGGGTGCGATCTTGACCAGCAGCGGCACCCGGCGGTCCGGGACGGCCCGGTCGGCCGCCTCGCGGACCGCGCCGAGCAGCGGGCGCAGCTGGTCGGCCGCCTGGAGGTCGCGCAGTCCGGGGGTGTTGGGCGAGGAGACGTTGACGACCAGGTAGTCGGCGTGCGGGGCGAGCCGTTCGGCGGAGGTGACGTAGTCGGCGATCGCCTCCTCCTCTGGCACGGCCTTGGTCTTGCCGATGTTGACGCCGACGGTGGTCCGCAGGTGCGCGCGGCGGCCGGCGAGACGGGCCGCGACGGCGGCGGAGCCCTCGTTGTTGAAGCCCATCCGGTTGATCAGGCCCCGGTCGGCGGTGAGCCGGAACAGGCGCGGCGTCGGGTTGCCGGGCTGGGCCCGGCCGGTGACGGTGCCGATCTCGACGTGGTCGAAGCCGAGCATGGCCAGCCCGTCGATGCCGACGGCGTTCTTGTCGAAGCCGGCGGCCATGCCGAAGGGTCCGTGCATGCGCAACCCGAGTGCCTCGGTGCGCAGGGCGCGGTGCCGGGGGGCGAGCAGCGCGGCGAGCAGGGTGCGCAGCACGGGCACGCGGGCGGCCCGGCGGATCCAGCCGAAGGCCAGGTGGTGGGCCTTCTCCGGGTCCATGCGCCGGAACACCAGCTGGAACAGGACGTGGTACGGGCGGTACATGGCGGGCCTTTTCGCGACGGGTCCGGAGGGAGCGGCGGGGGCGGGGAGGGCGGTGCCGCCGGGCGCGGGCTGCGCCCGGCGGGAGCACGGCG
>NZ_BAAHCA010000413.1:0-4278 GCF_054776295.1 Streptomyces sparsus | reverse complement strand
GGAGGACCGCCCGCGCGCCGTGGGCGGCCCTCCCGCCCCCGGTTCCCCCCTGCCCGGCAGACGTCACCCGCCGTGCGTGGGTGACGCCTGCCGGGCCGGATGGGCCCCGGCCCGGGTGGTACCCGGGCGGTGGTCCGGGTGCGACCCGGGGGTCAGCCGACGATCACGGTGTTCCGCGGCAGCTCCGCGGGCCGGGTGAAGGCACCGCCGAAGTTGTATTCGACCCGGGACCTCTCCGCCGAGTTCGGGTAGGGGTTGGTGCAGCCGACCCCGGCGCTGGAGCCGGACATCAGGCTGGAGCAGGGACCCGGCTTGCGGTCCGGCAGGCCCAGGATGTGACCGAACTCGTGGGAGGCGATCCGGATCGTGTTGTAGCCCTGGTTGACGGCCTGGCGGCCCATGTAGACGACTCCGTTGCCCAGCGAGGTGGTGAGGGCACGGGGCCAGCCGTTGTCGGCCACGACCCGGATGTTGGCGCGCTGACCGGCCGCGGCGGGCCGCAGTTCGACGCTGTCGACGCTCTCGTTCCAGATCGCCGCGCCGCGGTCGACCGCGCTCCTGAACTCCGCGGACGCGCTCGCGTCGTAGGTGACCACGCGGGGTGCGAGCGCGCGGTCCGCGGTGGTGGACGTGGCGGCGGCGGCCGGAGTGCCGACCAGGGCGAAGGTCATCGCCAGCGCGGCGACGAAACCGCGTACGAGCGTATGGGCGTGCATGCTTGTCCTCCTGGTGGGGGGTGCGGGCGTGTCCATGTCACACGCTGCCGCTTCCTTGCCCACCCCGGGCAGCCGCCAATCCGTCAATCCGCACCACCGATCCGACCCCGCATCCCGGGCCGGTCCGACCAGGCAACCAGTCACGCCGGCCGCGGAGGGCCCACGGATTCTGCACGCGCTCACCACGGAAACGCCACAGGCGAGCCGACCGAGCGGACGGTCGGATCGGCCGTTCCGGGCAGCGAACGGGCCGCCCCGCGGACGGGCCGGACCTAGCCGACCGCCACCGCTCGGCAACCGCCCGGGGCCCGCTGTGCACGTGCGGAGGCGTAGAGGCACACCGCGGCGGCGGTGGCGAGGTTGAGGCTCTCGGCGAGGCCGTGGATGGGCACCCGCACCACCTCGTCGGCGAGGGCCCGCGTCTCCTCCGGCAGCCCCCACGCCTCGTTGCCGAAGATCCACGCAGTGGGTCCGCCCATGGCTCCCGCGTCCAGCTCGGCGTCCAGGTCCCTGGCACCGGCGCCGTCCGCGGCCAGCACGCGCGCGCCGCTCTCCCGCAGACCGCTGACGGCCAGCTGCACGGGCACGCCGACGGCCACCGGCAGATGGAAGAGCGAGCCGACCGACGCGCGCACCGACTTGGGGTTGTACAGGTCGACCGACGCGTCGGTGAGCACCACCGCGTCCGCTCCGGCGGCGTCCGCGCAGCGCAGTACGGTGCCGGCGTTGCCGGGGTCACGGACGTGGGCGAGCACGGCGACCAGGCGCGGGCGGGCGTCGATGATCCGCGACAGCGGTGAGTCCAGGAAGTGGCAGACGCCGATGAGCCCCTGCGGGGTGACCGTCTGGGAGATCTCCGCCATCGTGCTGTCGGAGGCCAGCTGCACCCGGACGCCCGCCGCCCGGGCGGCGTCGAGGATGTCGGGGTGACGCTCGGCGGCGTCGGCCGTCGCGAACAGCTCGATCAGCGGGGACCGCACGGCACCGTCCACCTCGCCGCGGTGGGCGACCGCCTCCCGGACGGCCTGCGGGCCTTCGGCGAGGAACCTGCGCTCCCTGCTCCGGACCGTTCTGCGGGCCAGCCGCTTGGCGGCGGCGACCCGCGGATTGTGCGGAGAGATCAGCTCGGCGGATCCCATGGCGCTTGCTCACTCGCTTCTGGTCGTGCCCGTAGGTGGCGGGGCCGGTCGGTGCGGCGGGGCGCAGACGCGCCGGACCCGCAGGCTGCTTCGCCTGCGGGTCCGGTCACACGTCTGCTGCTCAGGCGGCCTTGGGAGCGTTGACGTCGCTCGGCAGCGCCTTCTGGGCGACCTCGACGAGCGCGGCGAACGCCGTCGGGTCGTTGACCGCGAGCTCGGCCAGGATCTTGCGGTCCACCTCGACCTCAGCGGCCTTCAGGCCCTGGATGAAGCGGTTGTAGGTCATTCCGTTGGCGCGGGCAGCGGCGTTCACACGCTGGATCCACAGCTGGCGGAAGTCGCCCTTGCGCTTCTTGCGGTCGTTGTAGTTGTAGACGAACGAGTGGGTGACCTGCTCCTTCGCCTTGCGGTACAGACGCGAGCGCTGGCCGCGGTAGCCCTTGGCCTGCTCGAGGATCGCCCGGCGCTTCTTGTGGGCGTTGACCGCCCGCTTGACGCGTGCCACGTGTTAACTCCTTGTAGCGGGGTCGGGGTTCAGCAACCCGACCCGGAAATCGATGGGGTCCCGGTCCGGTGACGCCCCTCCCCCGGGGTGCGGGGGGCGGGGACGTCGACTCACTTGCCGAGAAGCTTCTTGATCTTCTTGGCGTCGGCCGGGGCCATCTGGACCTTGCCCGCGAGGCGACGCGTCAGGGTCGACGGCTTGTGCTCGAGAAGGTGGCGGCGGCCGGCGCGCTGGCGCATCACCTTGCCGGAGCCGGTGATCTTGAAGCGCTTGCTCGCACCACTGTGCGTCTTGTTCTTCGGCATGTCGCCGTTCTCTCCTCGTTGTGGCGTCTCCGCCCCGTCCGGCCCGGTGGTGTCCGAAGACCGGCAGGCGGAGGCGTCGTGCGTATCGGTTGGCGGTCCGGGGCGGTGCTGCCCCGGATCGAGGCTCACGCCTCGGCCGGCTCCTCGGCGGGCTGCTCGGTGGACTCGTCCGCCGGCGCGGTGCCCGGCTGGCGGCCGGCCTTGCGGGCGGCCTGGGCCTCACGGGCCTCGGCCATCGCCTCGGTCTTCTTCTTGTGCGGACCGAGAACCATGATCATGTTCCGGCCGTCCTGCTTGGGATTGGACTCGATGAAGCCCAGGTCCTGGACGTCCTCCGCGAGCCGCTGCAGCAGTCGGAAGCCCAGCTCGGGGCGGGACTGCTCGCGACCACGGAACATGATCGTGATCTTGACCTTGTCACCCTGCTTGAGGAACCGGACGACGTGACCCTTTTTGGTGTCGTAGTCGTGCGGGTCGATCTTCGGCCGGAGCTTCATCTCCTTGATGACCGTGTGCGCCTGGTTCTTGCGCGCCTCACGGGCCTTCATGGCCGACTCGTACTTGAACTTTCCGTAGTCCATGAGCTTGCACACCGGCGGGCGTGCGGTCGCAGCGACCTCGACCAGGTCGAGGTCGTACTCCTGCGCGAGCTCCAGGGCCTTGGCAAGCGGCACGATGCCGACCTGTTCGCCGCTGGGACCGACGAGTCGCACCTCGGGGACACGGATCCGGTCGTTGATGCGGGGCTCGGCGCTGATGGGGCCTCCTCGGTTGCACTACGCGATTGCCTGGCGGACAGCCGCGTCAATGTCTGTGTTCGGTATGACCGCCCGAGGAGGCGCCCTGAAAGAAGAAAACGCCCCGACCGGGACACAGGCGGGGCTCCTCAACAGACCGGGAGCACCGCCGCGATCACCGCGGGGCGCAGCCTGACCGATGACCTGCCGACCCGGGGGTCGATCAGGTGGGAGATCGGAGCCTCCACTTGTGGGTCGGACATGGGAATGTCCGACCGGTCGACTTCCATCGTACATCAGGCCGCGCGGACAGGCGTCCACCCGCTCCGCGCCCGGGCCCGCGCCGGGGCGGTCGTAGGCTGGGCCGCGTCCCGTACCTGCCCGGTCCGCCCGGGCAGCCCTCACGAACAGGCAGACACCACACCATGACCGACGACGCCACGCCCCCGCAGGATGCCGAGCGGCCCGAGCCCGCGCAAGCCGGCAGCCCCGACTTCGACTCCATGACCCGTGACATCGCCGACGTGCCCGCGGTCGAGGTGATCACCACCGTGGCCGTGCACCTGATGAGCTCGGCGGCCGTCAACCTCGGACTGGCCGAGGAGGGCGAGAAGCACAAGGACCTGGACGAGGCCCGCAAGCTGATCCACGCACTGGCCGGCCTGGTGACGGCCGCCGCCACCGAGGTGGGCAACTACCACGCGGCGCCCCTGCGGGACGGCCTCAAGTCGCTGCAGCTGGCCTTCCGTGAGGCCTCCCTCGTGCCCGACGAGCCGGGCCAGGGGCCGGGCGAGAAGTACACCGGCCCCGTCTACGGCTGACGCCGGCCGCAGCGGCCCAGCCCCCGGCAACGCGGGGCGCGGGCCCGCGGTCTGG
>NZ_BAAHCA010000412.1:0-4290 GCF_054776295.1 Streptomyces sparsus | reverse complement strand
CCGGAGCCGGGCGACAGGCGGCGGGCGGCCACCGGGCACGCCGGGCAGCGCCGGAGCCTCGCGGGGCCCGCCCGGGCGACGTCAGAGGCGGAGTTCGCCCTCAAGCAGGCCCATCGTGAACATGTCGTACCACCGGCCGTCGCGCCGGAACGCCTGCCGCAGCGTGCCCTCCTCGACGAAGCCCACCTTGCGGTACACGTGGTGCGCCGCGTGGTTCTCGGTGACGACGGTCAACGTGATCCGGTGCAGCCGCATCTTGTCGAAGCCGTACCGGCAGATCGCCCGCACCGCGTCGGTGGCGTGGCCGCGTCCCCAGTAGTCCTTCTCGCCGAGGTAGATGTCCAACTCGGCGCAGCCCTCCTCCGGTTCGGCGCCGCTCAGGTGGACGAGCCCGATGAGCCGCCCGTCGGCCGCCGCCTCGACGCCGTACAGCACGTCGTTGTACGTGTTGCGCGGCAGCTCCTCCAGCCACTTCCTGACCCGCGTCGGGGACTGGGCGTACCCGTCCCGCATCCAGCGCATGACCTCCGGGTCGTGGTTCCAGCGCCACAACGCGTCGGCGTCCGACGGCACCATCGCCCGCAACCTCACCAGCTCACCTGGCACCACGGCGGCCACTCCCCTCCGGCACATGATCGACCCGCCCGTCCGGGCAGAGGCTACGGGACCGGTTCGGCGCGCATCCCTGGGCTCGGGGCGGCCGACCGCTGGACCTCTGCGTACGGCAGGAACGGACCGGCCAGTCCGGACGTGCGCGCGACGCACTGCTAGGCCACCGTCCGTCTCTCCCCAGAGGAGAAGCTCTGGCCATCTGACGGGACTGACGCCGAGCGCACCACAGGCCATGGGCAGCGTCGAGCCCCCTGCCCGCGACGGATCGCGGACAGGGGGCTCGGTCGGTGCGGCTTACTACTTCTTGCCCTGGTTCTTCACGGCCTCGATGGCGGCCTTGGCGGCGTCCGGGTCGAGGTAGGTGCCGCCCGGGTTGAGGGGGCGGAAGGCGTCGTCGAGGTCGTACTTGAGGGGGATGCCGGTGGGGATGTTCAGGCCGGCGATCTCCTCGTCGGAGACGCCGTCGAGGTGCTTGACGAGGGCGCGCAGGCTGTTGCCGTGGGCGGCGACGAGCACGACGCGGCCGGTCAGGAGGTCGGGCACGATGCTGTCGTACCAGTACGGCAGCATCCGGGTGACGACGTCCTTGAGGCACTCGGTGCGGGGGCGCAGCTCCGGCGGGATGGTGGCGTAGCGCGCGTCGTCGCTCTGCGACCACTCGGCGCCGTCCTCCAGCTCCGGCGGCGGCGTGTCGTAGGAGCGGCGCCACAGCATGAACTGCTCCTGGCCGAACTCGGCGAGCGTCTCCGCCTTGTTCTTGCCCTGGAGGGCGCCGTAGTGCCGCTCGTTGAGGCGCCAGGAGCGGTGCACGGGGATCCAGAGCCGGTCGGCGGACTCCAGCGCGAGCTGCGCGGTGCGGATGGCCCGCTTCTGGAGCGAGGTGTGCAGGACGTCGGGCAGCAGGCCGGCGTCCTTGAGCAGCTCGCCGCCGCGGACAGCCTCCTTCTCGCCCTTGTCGGTGAGGTTGACGTCCACCCAGCCGGTGAACAGGTTCTTCGCGTTCCATTCGCTCTCGCCGTGGCGGAGGAGGATCAGCTTGTACGGTGCGTCGGCCATGTCGGCAAGCCTAATGGGTGGGGCGGGACGGGCCCCGGTGGTGCCCGGCCATCGGACAGCGCTGGTCAGCGGCTCCCCCGCGTGGGCGGGAGGCGCCGGGTTCCGGACGCCTCCCGCCCGCGCGGCGGGGAACTGCCGCACCGGTCGGGGCTCAGGGCAGGGTGAGGGTCAGGGTGCCGCTGCCCTCGGTGGTGGCGCTGCCGGCCTCCAGCCGGTAGCGGCGGGTGTCGTCGTCGGGGGTGGCGATCAGGGTGTCGCCGTCCCGGCGGACGCGGTAGGTGGCCGCGGGGCGGCCCGCGGCGTCGGGCACGGTGACGGTGGTGTCGAGGCCGGGCGGCGGTGCGAAGACCCGCAGGGTGAGGCCGTCCAGCCAGTCGCCGTCGGGGCGCTGCTCGTCGGCGCCGACGGGCAGCACCGCGCCGGGCCTGACCAGCAGCGGCAGGCTGTCGAAGCCGTGGGTCTCCTGCCGCCAGGCCGGGCCGGTGACCGTCTCGCCGGTGAGCAGCCTGGTCCAGGTGCCTTCCGGCACGTAGTACTCGACGTTCCCGTCGGCGGTGAAGACGGGGGCGACGAGCAGGTCCGGGCCGAGCATGTACTGGCGGTCCAGGGAGCGGCAGGCGGGGTCGTCGGGGAACTCCAGGACCATCGGCCGCATCGTCGGCACACCGGTGTGGTGGGCCTCGGCGGCGGCACCGTACAGGTACGGCATCAGGCGGTGCTTGAGGCGGGTGAACTTGCGGGTGACGTCGACGGCCTCCTCGCCGAACTCCCACGGCACCCGGTAGGAGACGTTGCCGTGCAGCCGGCTGTGGGAGGAGAGCAGGCCGAAGGCGAGCCAGCGTTTGAAGACCGCCGGGTCGGGTGTGCCTTCGAAGCCGCCGATGTCGTGGCTCCAGAAGCCGAAGCCGGACAGGCTGAGCGAGAGGCCGCCGCGCAGTGACTCGGCCATCGCGTTGAACGAGGCGAAGCAGTCGCCGCCCCAGTGCACGGGGTACTGCTGGCCGCCGGCGGTGGCCGAGCGGGCGAAGAGCACCGCCTCGCCGTGGCCGCGTTCCTTCTCCAGCAGCTCGAAGACGGTCCGGTTGTAGAGGTGCGTGTAGTAGTTGCGCATGCGCTCGGGGTCGGAGCCGTCGTGCCAGACGACGTCGGTGGGCACGCGCTCGCCGAAGTCGGTCTTGAAGCAGTCGACACCCTGGTCGAGCAGCGGGCGGAGCTTGCCCGCGAACCACTCGCGGGCCTCGGGGTGGGTGAAGTCGACCAGTGCCATGCCGGGTTGCCACAGGTCCCACTGCCAGACGTCGCCGTTGGCCCGTTTGACGAGGTAACCGAGTTCGGCCGCCTCCTCGAACAGGGCGGACTTCTGGGCGATGTAGGGGTTGATCCACATGCTGATGCGCAGGCCGCGTTCCTTGAGCCGCCTGAGCATGCCGTCCGGGTCGGGGAAGACGTCCGGGTCCCACCGGAAGTCCGACCACTGGTACTCGCGCATCCAGAAGCAGTCGAAGTGGAAGACGGTGAGCGGGATGTCGCGGGCCGCCATGCCGTCGACGAAGGAGCTGACGGTCTCCTCGTCGTAGGCCGTGCAGAAGGACGTGGTGAGCCACAGGCCGAAGGACCAGGCGGGCGGCAGTGCCGGGCGGCCGGTGAGCGCGGTGTAGCGGGCGAGCACGTCCTTCGGGGTGGGCCCGGCGATGACGTAGTACTCCAGCGACTGGTCCTCGACGCTGAACTGGACCTGCCCGACGGACTCGGACCCGACTTCGAAGGACACCCTGCCGGGATGGTTGACGAACACGCCGTAGCCGCGTGAGGAGAGGTAGAACGGCACGTTCTTGTAGGCGAGTTCGCTGCTGGTGCCGCCGTCGGCCTGCCAGATGTCGACGGTCTGGCCGTTCTTGACGTAGGGCGTGAAGCGCTCGCCGAGCCCGTAGACGTTCTCCCCGACGGCCAGGGCGAGTTGGGCGATCATGTGGTGGCTGCCGTCGTCGACGGTCGCGAAGGCGGTGCCCTTCGGTTCGACGGCGGTGAGGGGGCGCCCTTCGCCGTCGAGGAACTGGATGCCCCAGGCCGCGTCGCGGTCGAGGCGGGCGGTGAGCGGGCCGCTGGTCAGTTCGGTGACGGACCCGTCCCTGGTGGTACGGGCCACCCCTCCCGCTCGGGCGCCCGGCAGGTCGAAGTCCGGCCCCCGGCGGGCCCGGCCCGCGTGGTGGGTGGCGCGGACGCCGATGACGCCCTCGGCCGGGGAGAAGCACTCGACGGTGATCAGTGGGGAGTTGAGGGTGTCGCCCCGGCCCCTGACGTGCTTGTCGGCGGCGTAGGCGGTGAAGCGGTCGGGCTCGATGCGCAGGTCTCGGACCTGCGCGGCGTAGGTGGCCCGGACGCCTTCACGCATGAGCCAGAAACCGTCGGTGAACTTCATGAGCCATTCCTTGCCGTGGTCGGGTGCCGGTCCCCCGGGCGGAGGAAGTCCAGGCGGGCCAGGCGGACCGGGCCGCGCAGCACGACGTGCAGGTCCCGCACCCCGCTGAGGGAGACGCGGGCGTGCAGGGTCGTCCAGTGGTGGACGCCTCCGGTCGCCGGCACCGCGACGGTGGTCGACGCGGCGGAGGACGGCGCCGGGGA
>NZ_BAAHCA010000411.1:0-4295 GCF_054776295.1 Streptomyces sparsus | reverse complement strand
CCGCCCGGCCGTCGCCATCCGCCCTCAGAGCGCGGACAGCTCCGCGGTGAGGTCGTCCAGGCCCAACGAGCCCTGGGACAACGCCGCCATGTGCCACTTCTTGGCGTCGAAGGCCGCCCCGTGCGCGCGTCGCGCCGCGTCGCGCCCCCGCAGCCAGGCCCGTTCGCCCAGCTTGTAGCCGATGGCCTGCCCGGGCATGCCCAGGTAGCGCACCAGCTCGCTCTCCACGAAGTCCGCCGGCCGTCCGCTGTGCATGCCGAAGAACTCCTGGGCCAGTTCCGGAGTCCAGCGTTCGCCCGGACGGAACGGCGACGTGCCGGGGATCTCCAGCCCCAGGTGCATGCCGATGTCCACGATGATCCGGGTGGAGCGCATCATCTGGGCGTCCAGATAGCCCAGCCGCCGCTCCGCGGTGGTGAGGAAGCCCAGCTCGTCCATGAGGCGCTCCGCGTACAGCGCCCAGCCCTCGGCGTTGGCGCTGACCATGCCGACCGTCGTCTGGTAGCGGGAGAGCCGGTCCGCCATGTGGGTCCACTGGGCGAGCTGGAGGTGATGGCCGGGCACCCCCTCGTGGTACCAGGTGCTGACCAGGTCGTAGACGGGGAACCGGGTCTCGCCCATGGTCGGCAGCCAGGTGCGCCCCGGCCGGGAGAAGTCCAGCGACGGCCCCGTGTAGTAGGGCGCGGCCGCGCCGCCGGGCGGGGCGATCATCGACTCCACCCGCTTCACACGTTCCGCGAGTTCGAAGTGGGTGCCGTCCAGCGCGGTGACGGCCTCGTCCATCAGCCGCTGCAACCAGATCCGCACCTCCTCCACGCCCTCGACGGCCTCGCCGTGGGTGTCGAGGTGGCGCAGCGCCTCCCAGGGGGTGGACGCGCCGGGCAGGATGCGTTCGGCTTCGGTGCGCATCTCGCCGAGCAGCCGGTGGTACTCCGACCAGCCGTACGCGTAGGCCTCCTCCAGGTCCAGGTCGGTCCCGTTCCAGTACCGCGCCCACAGCCGGTACCGGTCCCGGCCGACCGTCTCCGGCGCGCCCTCGATGCCGGGCGCGTACTTCTCCCGCAGCCAGTCGCGGAGTTCGGCGACGGCACCGGTCGCCTGCCGCGCGGCCCGGTCCAGTTCGCCGCGCAGCGCCTCCGGCCCGTCGGCGGCGAACGACACGAACCAGGCGGTGCCGTCGCGGTCACCGACCCACTCGTCCAACTGCCCGATCACGGTGCTCACCTGGCGCGGACCGGCCGGCAACCGCTCGTCCAGGCCAGCGGCGAGGGAGGCCCGGTAGCCCGACAGGGCTTCGGGAACCGCGCGCAGCCGGCGGGCGACCGCCGCCCAGTCGTCGTCGCTGGACGTCGGCATCACCGTGAACGCCGACCGGACGGCGTGCACGGGAGAGCTGAGATTGCTCACCCTGCGCAGGCCCTCCCGTGCGTCGTGCACGGCCAGCTTCGCGGTGAGCCGCTCCCGCAGCAACCGGGCGCAGCGCCGTTCGTTGTCCGTGTCGGCGTCCCGGACACGGCCGTCCGTGGCACCGGCGGGGTCGACGGGGGACGCGCCGCCGTGCCGGTCGGGTGAGCGGAGTGCCGCCTCCGCCTCACCGAGGCGGGCCAGCGTCGACCGGTGCAGCTCGGCGATCTCCTCCTGGCCGTCGGGAGAGAAGTCGGGCAGCCGGTCGTAGCTCTCCGGGAGCCCGAGATAGGTGCCCTGGACGGGGTCGAGTCGGACGATCGCGTCGACGTAGTCGTCAGCCACCCGACGCGGCAGCGGTGAGGGGTTCGTGGTTGCGGACATGCCACCATCCTCGTACGGAACCGCCGGCCGCGTCAGCCGTACCCGTGGTCAGGCCGTGGACGGTTCCTGAGGGGGCATCAGCGGCCCGCACTCCCACTGCTGGAAGATCAGCCGTGTCTCCACCCTGGCGACCTCCCGACGCGAGGTGAACTCGTCCAGCACCAGCCGTTGGAGATCGGCGGTGCCGGTCACCGCGACGTGCACCAGGTAGTCGTCCGGACCGGTCAGGTGGAACAGCGCCCGGGACTCCGGCAGCGCCTTGACCCGGTCCACGAACGGGCCGATCAGCTCACGCCGGTGCGGACGCACCTGGACGAGCAGCAGCGCCTCCAGGGACCGCCCCAGCCGGGCCGGGTCCAGTCGCAGCTCGTGCCCGAGGATGACACCGCTGCGCCTCAGCCGCCCCACCCGGTCCAGACAGGTCGAGGGCGCCACCCCCACGGCCGCCGCCAGATCGCGGTAGGTCGTCCGGGCGTCGTTCTGCAACAGCCGCAGAATCTCCAGATCGACCGGGTCGAGGCTCACAGAATCGGACATTCGCCGAACGTAGCACGGAGGCCGGCGGCTACTTCCCGGTAGTTGTTCAGTATCTGCTCATGGAGACCACACCTCGCTCACTGGCCACCGAGGCGGTGCACGCCGGCCGCGACGACCTCGCCGGGCTCGGCCTGCACGCCGCACCCCTGGACCTGTCCACCACCTACCCCTCGGCGGACAGCCGGGCGGAGGCAGCCCGCCTGGACGAGTTCGCCGCCACCGGCGCGCAGCTGTCGGGGCCGCCGGTGTACGCCCGGCTGGACAACCCCACCGTGGCGCGCTTCGAGCAGGCACTCGCCCGGCTGGAGGGCGCCGAGTCGGCGGTCGCCTTCGCCAGCGGCATGGCCGCCCTCAGCGCCGTGCTGCTGGCCCGGTCCGCGGCCGGGCTGCGGCACGTCGTCGCGGTACGTCCGCTGTACGGGTGCAGTGACCACCTGCTGGACAGCGGACTGCTGGGCACCGAGGTGACCTGGACCGACCCCGCCGGAGTCGCCGACGCCATCCGGCCCGACACCGGACTCGTCATCGTCGAGACCCCCGCGAACCCCACCCTGGCCGAGATCGACCTGCGGGCCGTCGCGCACTCCTGCGGCACCGTGCCGCTGCTCGCCGACAACACCTTCGCCACGCCCGTCCTCCAGCGCCCCCGGGAGCAGGGCGCCCGGCTGGTCATGCACAGCGCGACCAAGTACCTCGGCGGACACGGTGACGTGATGGTCGGACACGGCGCCTGCGACGAGGACTTCGCCCGGCAGCTGCGGAAGATCCGGTTCGCCACCGGGGGAGTGCTGCACCCGCTCGCCGGATACCTGCTGCTGCGCGGCCTGGCCACGCTGCCGGTGCGGGTCCGGGCCCAGTCGGCGACCGCCGCCGAACTGGCCCGGCGCCTCACCGGGGACCCGCGCGTCCAGCGGGTGCACTACCCCCGCCTGGGCGGGGCGATGGTCGCCTTCGAGGTGCACGGCGACCCGCACGAGGTGATCGCCGGCGTGCGGTTGATCACCCCGGCGGTCAGCCTCGGCAGCGTCGACACCCTCATCCAGCACCCCGGTTCGATCAGCCACCGCATCGTCGCCGAGGACGACCGGCACGGCGCGGGTATCAGCGAGAACCTGCTGCGGATGTCCGTCGGCCTGGAGGACGTGGACGACCTGTGGCGGGACCTCGACGCCGCGCTCAGCGCCCGTCGACCGCAGTCGCAGCGCGAGCGGGTGTCAGCCGGGCACTGATCACCAGGGTGCCCTCCTCGACCTGGTAGTCGAGCGGCAGGCCGAGGCCGCGCATCGCCGCGACCATGCCGGTGTTGGACGACCGGGTGACGGCGTAGACGCTGCCGCAGCGGGCCTCGGTGGCCATCGCCACCAGCCGGCGCAGCAGCTCCGCGCCGATGCCCCGGCGCTGCCACTCGTCCTCGACGAGGAGGGCCACCTCGGTCTCGTCGCCGTCCCACAGCAGGTGCCCGAGCGCGACGATCCGGCCGGAGGCCGTCTCCACCGCGAGTGTGCGGCCGTAGCGGGGCGAGAGCAGGTGCCCCAGGTACCGGTCGGCGTCGTGCACCGGACCGTGGTAGCGCAGCGACAGTGTCCGGTCCGAGCAGCGGTCGTGCATGGCCCGGGCGGCGGTGAGATCACCCGGTTCGGCACGGCGCACACTGATCGCGCCGCCGGCCGCGAGCGCCAGTTCGTCCCGCTGCGGCGGCACCCGCTGGCCCAGCCTGGCGTCCAGCTCCACGAGCGCCCGGGCCCGCGCGAACTCGGTGGGCGTGAACGGCAGGTGCGGGCGTTCGATGACGATGGTGCCGCCCGTCGGGTCCGGGAGCCGCAGCACGGACTCCTCCATCACCCCCTCCGCCGGCACCCGCGGGGCGGGCGAGGAGCCGGTGGGGGACTGGGCGGGCAGCGAGCGGATGGTGCAACGCCCCAGCAGCTCCCGGAGCGCGAGGGGGAGTTCGGCGGTGTCCAGCGCGGCAC
>NZ_BAAHCA010000410.1:0-4297 GCF_054776295.1 Streptomyces sparsus | reverse complement strand
GCCGGCGGTGACGGGACCGGTGCCGGTAGCCGCGGGGGCGTCGGCGGGTGCGGGAACGCCGCGGGGCGTGCGGACGCCGTCGGGTGCGGGGATGTCGGTGCTGGTGGTCATGGGTCTTCTCCTCGGGGCTGGGTGCGGGGCCCTGGGACCGACGGACCCGGGAGGAGAGACGCCAGACGCCCCGGGCCTTGATCGGCCCGGGGCGCCCGGTGAAGTCGTTGTCCTTGTGCTCAGCGACGCCACCCACGGCAACCGGTCGGGCCGGTGCCATAGGTAAACCAGAAGGACGTGCTGGTGGTCTGCGGAGTCACGGGCCCAGTATGCCCCCAGCGCCGGGCGGGAGCCAACGCCGGGGCCGGTAGACTCGGGGGCATTCCTCCCGCTCCACCGCCGAAAGGCAGCCTCGTGGCTTCAACGCCCCATGCCGCGCCCGATCAGGCCGGCACCCCGGACCCGGTCCTCGTCGTCGACTTCGGCGCGCAGTACGCCCAGCTCATCGCCCGCCGGGTCCGCGAGGCCCGGGTGTACAGCGAGGTCGTGCCGTCCACCATGCCGGTGGCCGAGATGCTCGCGAAGAACCCGAAGGCGATCATCCTCTCCGGCGGTCCGTCCTCGGTCTACGCCGAGGAGGCGCCGGGCCTGGACCGGGCGGTGTTCGAAGCCGGAGTGCCCGTCTTCGGCATGTGCTACGGCTTCCAGCTGATGGCCCAGGTGCTCGGCGGCACGGTCGACAACACCGGCGCCCGGGAGTACGGCCGCACCGCGCTGAGCGTCTCCAAGGCCGGCTCGACACTGTTCGAGGGCACGCCGCTGGACCAGCAGGTGTGGATGTCGCACGGCGACGCCTGCTCCGCCGCACCCGAGGGCTTCGAGGTCACGGCGTCCACCGATGTGGTGCCCGTCGCGGCCTTTGAGAACGACCGGCTGAAGCTCTACGGCGTCCAGTACCACCCCGAGGTGCTGCACTCCACCCACGGCCAGCAGGTCCTGGAGCACTTCCTCTACCGGGGCGCGGGCATCAGCCCGGACTGGACGGCGGGCAACATCGTCGAGGAGCAGACCGCGGCCATCCGCGCCCAGGTCGGCAGCAAGCGCGCGATCTGCGGCCTCTCCGGCGGAGTGGACTCCGCGGTCGCCGCCGCGCTGGTGCAGCGAGCCATCGGCGACCAGCTGACCTGCGTCTACGTGGACCACGGTCTGATGCGCAAGGGTGAGACGGAGCAGGTCGAGAAGGACTTCGTCGCCGCCACCGGCGTCCAGCTCAAGGTCGTCGACGCCGAGCAGCGCTTCCTTTCGGCGCTGGCCGGGGTGAGCGACCCGGAGCAGAAGCGGAAGATCATCGGACGCGAGTTCATCCGCGTCTTCGAGCAGGCCCAGGCGGAACTGGTCGCCGAAGCCGGCGCCGAGGGCGAAGAGGTCGCGTTCCTGGTGCAGGGCACGCTCTACCCGGACGTCGTCGAGTCCGGCGGCGGCACCGGCACCGCCAACATCAAGTCGCACCACAACGTCGGCGGGCTGCCCGAGGACCTGGAGTTCCAGCTTGTCGAGCCGCTGCGGCAGCTGTTCAAGGACGAGGTCCGCATGGTCGGCCAGGAACTGGGCCTGCCCGAGGAGATCGTCCAGCGCCAGCCGTTCCCCGGCCCGGGTCTCGGCATCCGCATCGTCGGTGAGGTCACCAAGGAGCGGCTCGACCTGCTCCGCGAGGCCGACGCCATCGCCCGCGAGGAACTGACCGCCGCCGGCCTGGACCGCGAGATCTGGCAGTGCCCGGTGGTCCTCCTGGCCGACGTGCACTCGGTCGGCGTCCAGGGCGACGGCCGCACCTACGGCCACCCCGTCGTGCTGCGCCCGGTGTCCTCCGAGGACGCCATGACGGCGGACTGGTCGCGGCTGCCCTACGACGTGCTGGCCAAGATCTCCACCCGCATCACCAACGAGGTCAAGGACGTCAACCGGGTGGTGCTGGACATCACCAGCAAGCCCCCGGGCACCATCGAGTGGGAGTGACCGCGGGCCGCCCTTCCGGCCCCCGCTGAGCCCCGCTGCCCCGCGCCCCGCTCGGTCAACCGCCGCTGCCGTCGTTCGCTCGTTCGAACGATGGTGGCGGCGTTTTCGGTGGGCACGCTGGCCGAAGGCTCCATGCTCGTGCCATGGGAGGAACCATGACCGCCTCGCCCCTGCCCGAAGCGTCCGTCGTGGGTGACGGCGCTGCCGCCCCCGTTCCGCGCTGGCCGATGCCGCCGCAGGACGGCTGGACGGTGGACGACCTGTTCACGCTGCCGGACCTCCCGCCGCACACCGAGCTGATCGACGGGAGCCTGGTTTTCGTGAGCCCGCAGCGGGAGTTTCATTCGCTCGCACTGGACCTACTGGTGCACGGACTACGCACGGACGTGCCCGAGCACTTCCGCGTGCGCCGTGAGATGGCGGTGGTGCTGACCGCCAAGACGGTGCCTGAGCCCGACCTGGTGGTACTGCGCGCTGAGGCCGTGCGCGACCGCAGGCAGAGCCGCTACGAGGCGGCCGACGTGGTGCTCGCCGTGGAGGTGGTCTCCCCGGACTCGGAGGAGCGAGACCGGGACACCTTGCCCCACAAGTACGCCGCGGCGGGCATCCCGCACTTCTGGCGGGTGGAGATGACCGGCGAACAGGACCAGCCGGTCGTCTACGTCTACGAACTGGACCCGGCCACCCGCGCCTACGCCGTCACCGGTATCCATCACAACCGGCTCAAGCTCTCCGTGCCCTTCGACATCAGCATCGACCTCACCGCCATCGACCACATGTGAGGCCGGGCGGGTCCCCGGCGGGCGGCTCCGACCCGAGTGGTGGTCCCGCGTCGCCGCCCGCCCCCGAGCAGGCGGCGACGCGGTGTGTGAGGGGCCGGAGCGGCCGGTGTGGCGAGGGGGTCAGTCCGAACCGACCGCCTGGCCGTAGTGGAAGACGCGCTGCGGGTCGTAGTGCTGCTTCACGTCGACGAGGCGACCGTAGTTGCCCGCGTAGTACGCGGAGTGCCAGTCGGTCAGGTCCGGGTCGGGGAAGTTGACGTAGGCGGCGGTGGTGCCGAGCCGGCGGCTGAGCGTGCGGTGGATGGCGGCGGTCTGGTCGAGCAGCCCGCGCACGCTCCCGGCCGCAGCGCCCGGCGTCCAGTGGGTGCCGATGTCGATGACGAAGGTCGCGTCGCGGTGCGGGTACGCCGTCTCCCCGTGCCCCGGCACGGCACTGAGACCGCCCATCGCGAAGAGCGTGACGTAGCCGGTGCCACCCGCCTCCCCGGGCTGCCAGCCGCGCGTCCACTCGACGATCTCGGCGACCGTGCTCCCGTCCAGCCAGCGGTTGGGCACCAGCGACTTCGTCGCCATCGCCGACCGCTCCGGCTTCGCCATCAGGTGGTCCTGCGCCGCCCAGAAGTGGCGCTGCTCGATGAACGTCCTCGTCGGACGCAGTTCCAGTACCGGCGCCAGCAGTCGACGCAGCCGGCCCTCGTCACCGAGGTACTGGCCGAGCAGCGCGACGGAGCCGCCACCGCTGCCGCGGCTGCTGCCGGGATGGGTGAAGCCCACGCGCAGGTCGAAGTCTCCGGCCCGGTCGCCGTCCAGCACCCCCTGCACCGCGGCCATCACCCGCACTCCGGCATCGAGTGGAAGGACGAGATCGAAGACGGTGGCGGTCTGCTGCGCCACGGACACCGGGCGGAACGCGAAGGCGGTGTTGATGCCGAAGTTGCCGCCCGCCCCGCCCCGGCAGGCCCAGAACAGATCGGTGTTCCGCCGGTCGTCGGCCCGCACCACCGTGCCGTCCGCGAGCACCACCTCGGTCGCCACCAGCCGGTCGCAGGTCAGCCCCCACTTGCGGTCGTTGAAGCCGAGCCCGCCGCCTAAGGTCAGTCCGGCCACCCCGACTTCCGGGCAGCGCCCGCCGGGGAAGTACAGGTTGGACGCGCGCGCCCGGTAGACGTCGGAGTTGGTCGCACCGCCACCCACCCGCAGCCAACTGCCCTGTGCGCGCACGTCGTTCATCTCACGCAGGCTGATCAGCAACCCGGTGGTGGTGGAGTGGCCCGCGTAGTTGTGGCCGCCCGAGCGAGGCACCAGCGGTACACCGTGCTTGGTCGCCCACCGCACCGCCGCCTGCACGTCCGCGGTCTCCGCGCAGGAGACGATGCCGGCGGGCCGCACACCGGCGTACCGCAGGTTGTCCGGCTCCGCCCGCTTGCGGTAGTCCGGCCCGCCGGGCCGGTGGAGCCGGGCGCCCGCACCCAGCGACCGGGCCAACTCCCGCCAGGCGGACGTCTCCG
>NZ_BAAHCA010000409.1:0-4301 GCF_054776295.1 Streptomyces sparsus | reverse complement strand
TTGGCGGACCTGCCGGGCGGCGTGGTCCGGCTGCCGGGAACCGCGGAACTGCTGGCCGCGCTGCCCCGGGACCGATGGGCCGTGGTCACCTCGGCGACCCGGGAGCTCGGTGACGCCCGGCTGCGGGCGGCCGGTGTCAGCGCCCCGCTGATCGTCGCCGCGGACGACGTGACCCGCGGCAAGCCGGACCCGGAACCGTTCCTGCTGGCCGCCGCCGAGCTCGGCGTCCGGCCGTCGCGCTGCGTGGTGTTCGAGGACGCCCCGGCCGGCCTGTCGGCGGCGCGGGCGGCCGGTATGCGAACGGTGGCCTTGACCACAACCCACCGCCCGGAGGAGCTGACCGCCGACCTGGTCGTGACCGACCTGTCCGCGCTGTCCGTGCAGGTCACACCCGTCGGCATCGTGATCGGGACGCGCGCCGCCGGCCGGCCGGCCGCACCCCTCGCCGTCCAGGATGCGGGCACCCGTCCCGCCGAGTGAGACGATCGGCGGTCGCTCTGGTATTACTGGTCGCATGACCACATCGAGCAGCCGCATCCCCGCGACCGAGGCGCAGCTGACGCCCGGTGCCGGCTGCATGTGTCGAATGTGCGCCCGCTGAGGGCCCCTGCCTGAGCAGCCTCGCGCCCCGAAGCGAGCACCGAGCCGCGCGCCGAAGGCGCCCCGCTCACCCCGCAGCCCGACCGCCCACACCCGCGCTCCGGTCTGCCCCGCTCATCGCCACGACATGCCCCGTGCCCCGGTGCCCACCCGCGCACCGAGCACTCGACAGTGACGGAAACCCAGTGATCACCACCACGGACCTGACAAAGGTCTACCGCGCCCGTGGCAGCAACCGCCACGTCACCGCGCTGGACGGCATCAACCTGCACGTCCGCGAGGGGGAGGTGTTCGGCGTCATCGGCCAGAGCGGCGCCGGCAAGTCCTCCCTCATCCGCTGCGTCAACCTGCTGGAGCGGCCCACCTCCGGCACGGTCACCGTCGACGGCCGCGATCTCACGGCCCTGGCCGGCCGGGGCCGGCGCCCCGCCCCCGCACTGCGGGCCGCCCGCAGCCGCATCGGCATGGTCTTCCAGCACTTCAACCTGCTGTCCGCCCGCACCGTGCAGGGCAACGTCGAACTCCCGCTGGAGATCCTCGGCGTCGACCGGGCGGACCGCAGGCGCAAGGCGCTGGAACTGCTCGACCTCGTCGGCCTCGCCGACAAGGCCCGGGCACACCCCGCCCAGCTGTCCGGCGGCCAGAAGCAGCGCGTGGGCATCGCCCGGGCACTCGCCGGCGACCCCAAGGTGCTGCTCTCCGACGAGGCGACCTCCGCCCTCGACCCGGAGACCACCCGCTCGGTCCTGCGGCTGCTCCGCGACCTCAACCAGCACCTCGGCCTGACCGTGCTGCTCATCACCCACGAGATGGACGTCGTGAAGTCGGTGTGCGACTCCGCCGCGCTGATGCGCGCCGGCCGCGTCGTCGAGTCCGGAACCGTCGACGACCTGCTCGCCACGCCCGGCTCGGAACTGGCCGCCGAACTGTTCCCGGTCGGCGGCCGGCCCTCCGCACCCGGCCACACGGTCGTCGACGTCACCTTCCACGGCGACACCGCGGCCCAGCCGGTCGTCTCCCAGCTCGCCCGCGCCTACCACGTGGACGTCTCCATCCTGGGCGCCGCCATGGACACCGTCGGCGACCGTCAGATCGGCCGGATGCGCATCGAACTGCCCGGCGGCTTCGAGGACAACGTCGTGCCCATCGGCTACCTCCGGGAGCAGGGCCTGACCGTGGACGTCGTCCCGCCGGCCACGCCCACCGACGCACCCGCCACCGTCGCGCTGATCAAGGAAGGTGCCGCGTGAACTGGTCGGACATGCAGCCGCTGCTGCTCCAGGGCACCATCGACACGCTCTACATGGTCGGCTGGTCCACCCTCGTCGCTGCCCTCGGCGGGCTGCCGCTCGGCCTGCTCCTGGTCCTCACCGACCGGGGCGGCATGCTGCACCACACCGCCGTCAACAAGATCGTCGGCGCCGTGGTGAACATCGGCCGCTCACTGCCCTTCGTCATCCTGCTGGTGGCGCTCATCCCCTTCACCCGACTGGTCGTGGGCACCTTCATCGGTCCCACCGCCGCCGTGGTGCCGCTGGCCATCGGCGCCATCCCGTTCTTCGCCCGGCTGGTGGAGACCGCCGTCCGCGAGGTCGACCACGGCCTGGTCGAAGCCGTCCAGGCCATGGGCGGCGGCACCGGCACCGTGGTGTTCAAGGCGCTGCTGCCGCAGTCGCTGCCCTCCCTGGTCGCCGGCCTCACCACCACCGTCATCGTGCTCATCGGCTACTCCGCGATGGCCGGCGCCGTCGGCGGCGGCGGGCTGGGCAACCTGGCCCTCACCTACGGCTACCAGCGGTTCGAGACCGGCCTGATGCTCGCCACCGTCGGCGTGCTGATCGTCGTGGTCACCGCCGTGCAGCTGCTCGGCGACTCCGCCGTACGCCTGCTCAACCGGCGCGAGCGCACCAGCGGCTGACGCCGCGCCCCTGGACCCACCCCCCACCAGACCCACCCCCCACCGAAAAAAGACGCCCGAACCCTTCGTCGGGCAGCACCACCCGCACCACACCGGAAAGAGGCACTCTTCGTGCGTACCACCAGCAAGCTCACCACCACGGCCGCCGTCGCCACGCTCGCCCTGGCGCTCACCGCCTGCGGCACCGACTCCGACCCCGCCGGCAGCACCACGGACACCGGCACACCGCTGACCGTGGCCGCCTCGCCCACCCCGCACGCCAAGATCCTGGAGTACGTCCGGGACAACCTGGCCGCGGACGAGGGCCTGGAGCTGGAGGTCAAGGTCTTCAACGACTACGTCCTCCCCAACACCGCCACCGAGAGCGGCGAGGTCGACGCCAACTACTTCCAGCACAAGCCCTACCTGGACGACTTCAACCAGAAGAACGGCACACACGTCGTCCCGGTCACCGACGTGCACCTGGAGCCGCTCGGCCTGTACTCCAAGTCCGCCGGCGACCTGGAGGACATCCGCAGCGGGCAGACCGTCGCGCTGCCCAACGACACCACCAACGAGGGCCGGGCCCTGCGGCTGCTCGACGCGCACGGACTGATCGAGCTCAAGGACGGCGCCGGCGACGACGCCACCCTCGCCGACATCAAGGACCGCAAGGGCCTGGAGTTCAAGGAGCTCGAAGCGGCTACCGTGCCCCGCTCGCTCGACGACGTGGACGCCGCCGTCATCAACGGCAACTACGCCATCGAGGCCGGCCTCAAGCCGGCGCGGGACGCGCTGGCCCTGGAGAAGGCAGACGGCAACCCCTACGCCAACTTCCTCGCGGTCAAGAAGGGCAACACCGAGGACGAGCGCGTCGTGAAGCTCGCCGCGCTGCTCAACTCCGACGAGGTGAAGGCGTTCATCGAGGACGAGTACGACGGCTCCGTCATCCCGGCCTTCGGGGCCGCGAAGCCCTGACCCGGCGTCAGAGCGCAGCGCTGGGCCCCGATCACGATCCGGGCCCGGCGCTGCTGTTCCACCCCGTGATGCTGCATGCTGGGCTCTTGACCCCCGTTGGCATGGAGCAGCGCATGACTTCCACCTTCCCGAACATCTCGATCAGCACGGACCGACTCGTGCTGCGCCCGTTCGAGGAAGCGGACGTGCCCGCGCTGGCGGAGATGATGAACGACGAGTACGTCACCGCCTGGACCGCCGAACCCGTCCCCTACACCGAGGCCGACGCCCGGCGCTACGTCACCCGGCAGGCCCCGGACGAGCGCGGCAGCGGCCGAGGCATCGTTTTTGCCGTGGACGACTTCCTCACCGGCCGGCTCGTCGGGGCGGTGTGGTTGCGGGACACCGACTGGCGCTCACGGGCCACCGGCATCGCCTACGTCATCGCCCCCTGGGCGCGCGGCGAGGGCTACGCCACCGAGGCGGTGCTCGCCGTCGCCCGCTGGCTGTTCGAGGACCGCGGGTTCGAACGGCTGGAGCTCCGCACCGCCGCCGGCAACAGCGCCGCCCAGCAGGTCGCCCAGAAGGTCGGCGCCATCAGCGAGGGAGTGCTGCGCAACGCCTGGATAGCGAGGATCCGCACCGAGAGCGGTGACTGGACCGACATCCGTACCGACCTCATCGTGTGGGGACTGCTGCCCGAGGACCTCGAGGGCTTCAGCGAGGAGCCCGTCGACACCGCCTACGCCCAGTACGCCGGCCGGCCGCAGCCCCGCTGACCCACCGGGCGGTGAACCGCAGACCACCGGGCCGCCCTCCTTCCCTCCCCCCCCCGCGCCTGTCCCCG
>NZ_BAAHCA010000408.1:0-4301 GCF_054776295.1 Streptomyces sparsus | reverse complement strand
CGCGGGGCTTCGGGCCCGGGGTGCGGGCTGCCGGGTTCCGGATCGCGGGCACGGGTTTGGGGTCGCGCGGACGCGGGCTCGGGCTGCGAGGGCAGAGACGGAAGGAGGCGTTCCCCACTGTGGGGAACGCCTCCTTCGGGTTTCCGGCCGGTCCCGTGCCCGGCCCCGGCGTCTCGTCCCTGACCGCTTCCGGTTTGGGGGCGCCGGTCGGCGCCGGGCTCTGCGGACGTCGGCGTCCTCGATCCGCTCAGACGGTGGTGACGGCCTCGGTGTGGGGCAGCCGGGGGGAGCGCGGGAAGAAGGCGTCCGGGCCGGGGTGGCCGATGTTGATCACTACCAGGGTCTTCTGTCGGCCGTCGCCGAAGAACTCCTTGTTGACGCCCTCGAAGTCGAAACCGGTCATCGGGCCGGCGGCCAGGCCCGCAGCGCGGATGCCGAGGATGAAGTAGCCGGCCTGGAGGGCGGCGTTGAAGGTGCCGGACTGCTCGCGGACCGACTCCTCGGAGAAGACGGCGTCCTTGAGGGCGGGCATCACGGGGAACAGCTCCGGCAGCCGCTCGTGGAAGTGCAGGTCCACCGAGAGCACGGCGGTGAGCGGCGCAGTCCGGGTCTTCGCCTGGTTGCCCTCGGCCATGTGCTGCACCAGTCGTTCCCGGGCCTCCGCGGAGCGCACCAGCGTGACGCGCAGCGGCGACTGGTTGAACGCGGTGGGGGCCAGCTTGATCAGGTCGTAGACGGCCCTGATCTGCTCCTCGGTCACGGGCTCGTCCGAGAAGGTGTTGGCGGTGTGCGCCTCACGGAAGAGCAGGTCCTGGGCGGCGGCGTCGAGTGCGAACGTCATGGCGGCAACCTCGGGGGAGTAGGTAGTTCGAATTTGCACTACCTACTTTAGCGCAGATTAGTGAAACTTCAACTAATGCGTCGCAGGGCTGACCGGCTCAGCCGTGAGCGGGGACCTTGAGCGGAAGATCCCGCTCACGGAGCGGAAGGCTCCCTGCACGGGCAGGTCCCCGACAAGGTGCCGCCACGGGGAGGCGCCCGGCGCAGCAAGGTGCCCGGACAGGAATCCCGCCCTGCCCGGGCACCGCGAACCCGTCCCGACGCCGTGTCTCAGCCGGCCGCCTCGCCGGATCCCTCAGGGGCAGCGGCGGAAGCGTCCGCCGTGTCCTCGTCCTCGCCCTCGGCCAGTGCGGCGTCCAGCCGGGCCCGGGCACCGGCCAGCCAGTCCCGGCACACCCCCGCCAACTCCTCGCCGCGCTCCCACAGGGCCAGCGACTCCTCCAGCGTGGCGCCGCCCGCCTCCAACCGGCGCACGACCTCGATCAGCTCGTCCCGCGCCTGCTCGTAGCCGAGTGTCGACTCGCCATCCGTCCGTGTCATGAGTCCACCTTAGATTCGGAAGTCGCCGCGGGTTCGGGGGCAAGGAGCCCTGCGGGCTCCGAGCCCGGGGCCGCTGAGGCATCAGAGGCCGGGGTCGCTGAGGGCTCGTCGGCCACCGTGACCTGGAACTCGCCCTCGGCGACGCGGGCCCGCAGGTCCTCGCCCCCGGACACCTCGGCCGGGTCGCGCACCGCGGCGCCGTCCGCACGTTGCAGCACCGCGTAGCCGCGGCGCAGCGTCGCCGCGGGCGACAGCGCGACCACCCGGGCCCGGGTGTGGGCCAGCTCCGCGTCGGCCCGGTCCAGCAGGTGCCCCAGGGTGCGGCGGCCGCGCACCACCAGCTCCTCCACCTGGTCCGCCCGCTGCTCCAGCAACCGGTGCGGATAGGCCATCGAGGGACGGCTCATCCAGTCCGCCAGGCCGCGTTCCTGCTGCTCCACGAAGGCCGTCACACAGCGCCGCGACCGGTCCCGCAACTGCTGGATGCGGGCGTGCTCCTCACCGACGTCCGGCACCACGTCCTTCGCGGCGTGCGTCGGCGTCCGCGAACGCAGGTCCGCCACCAGGTCCAGCAGCGGGGTGTCCGGTTCGTGGCCGATCGCGGAGACCACCGGCGTGCGGCACTCGGCGACGGCCCGCAGCAGCCGCTCGTCGGAGAACGGCAGCAGGTCCTCCACGCTGCCGCCGCCCCGGGCCACCACGATCACCTCGACGTCCGGGTCCGCGTCCAGCGCCTGCACGGCCTCGATCACCTGCGGCACCGCGTGCACGCCCTGCACTGCGGCGTGCCGGACCGCGAAGCGCACCGCGGGCCAACGCTGCCGGGCAGTCTCCAGCACGTCCCGCTCGGCCGCCGAAGCCCGCCCGGTGACCAGGCCCACCTGCCGGGGCAGGAACGGCAGCGGCCGCTTCCGCGCGGCGTCGAACAGCCCCTCGGCGGTCAGCGCCTTCCGCAACTGCTCCAGACGCACCAGCAGCTCACCGACACCGACCGGCCTTATCTCGGCCGCCCGCAGCGAGAGCTGGCCGCGCGGCGCGTACCACTCCGGCTTGCCCAGCACCACCACACGGGCGCCCTCACCGACCAGATCCGCCACCTTGTCGAAGACCTGCCGGTAGCAGGTGACGCTGAGCGAGATCTCCTGCGACGGGTCCCGCAGCGTCATGAACACCACGCCCGCCCCGGGACGCCGGCTGAGCTGCGTGATCTGCCCCTCGACCCAGACCGCGCCGAGCCGGTCGATCCAGCCGCCGATCAGCCGCGACACCTCGCCGACCGGGATCGGCGCCTCGGGCGACGTATTGAGAGCCATGCCAGCGAGGCTATCCGCCCGCACCGACAGCACGTCACACCCCGGCACCCGCGACCCGGCGCACGACCGAGTCGGCTCGCCCGATCCGCACGCCCTGCGGGACGCGCGGACGGCGCCCGTACGATGGATGACATGACTGCTACGACCGCCCGCCGCGTCCTGCTCGCCGCCCCCCGTGGTTACTGCGCGGGCGTCGACCGAGCCGTGATCGCCGTGGAGAAGGCGCTGGAGCAGTACGGCGCTCCCGTCTACGTCCGGCACGAGATCGTGCACAACAAGTACGTCGTGCAGAGCCTGGAGAAGAAGGGCGCGGTCTTCGTCGAGGAGACGGAGGAAGTGCCGCCCGGCGAGATCGTCATCTTCTCGGCCCACGGGGTCGCCCCCGTCGTGCACCAGGAGGCCGAGCGCGGCAAGCTCGCGACCATCGACGCCACCTGTCCGCTCGTCACCAAGGTCCACAAGGAAGCCGTCCGCTACGCGAACGACGACTACGACATCCTGCTCATCGGCCACGAGGGCCACGAGGAGGTCATCGGCACGTCCGGTGAGGCACCCGAGCACATCACCCTCGTCGACGGCCCGGACGACGTGGCCAACGTCGACGTCAAGGACCCGTCCAAGGTGGTCTGGCTGTCCCAGACGACGCTGTCCGTCGACGAGACGATGGAGACGGTCGACGCGCTGAAGACCAAGTTCCCGCTGATGATCTCGCCGCCCAGCGACGACATCTGCTACGCCACCCAGAACCGCCAGACCGCCATCAAGCAGGTCGCCGCCGGGTCCGACCTGGTCATCGTCGTCGGATCCAAGAACTCCTCGAACTCCGTCCGCCTGGTGGAGACCGCGCTCGCGCACGGCGCCAAGGACGGCCACCTCGTCGACAACGCCGGTGAGATCGACGAGAGGTGGCTGGAGGGCGTCACCACCGTCGGCGTCTCCTCGGGCGCCTCGGTGCCGGAGGTCCTCGTCGACGGAGTGCTGGAGTGGCTGGCCGAGCGCGGCTGGTCCGACGTGGACCTCGTCCAGCCGGTCGACGAGCACATCACCTTCTCGCTGCCCAAGGAACTGCGCCGGGACCTGCGCGCGGAAGCCGCCCGGAAGGTGCAGCCGAGCGCGTCGGCGCCGCAGGAGTAACCGCCGCGGGGGCGGGGCCGGGAGGGCAGGTCCGCCGTATCGGCCGTCAGGGGTGGGCCCGCCGGGCCCGCCGCTTGAGGGCGGTGAGCCGGATCCTGCGCCCCAGCGCCGTCAGCCCGGTCAGCAGTGTTCCGCCCCACACCCAGCCGGCGTTCACCGCGAGGGCCGTGACCACGGCCATCACCCGGCCGCCGAGACCGCCCTCGCCGCCGCCGCTGATCAGGACCAGCCCGCAGGCGAAGGCGATCGGCGCCGCGATCGGCGCGGTGAACACGTCCCCGGGCCGCACCCACAGCGCGGACGCGACACCGACCAGGACGAAGCACACCCCGTACGCGGTGGCGGAACCATTCAGCAGCAGACCGCACAGCGCACCGACGACCAGCATCACCAGCGTCGTCAGCAGCCCGCTGCCGAGCGCCGTCAGCCGCGCCTCGGGCAGCCGGACCGGCAGCCCGCCGCCACCGGGCTGCG
>NZ_BAAHCA010000407.1:0-4304 GCF_054776295.1 Streptomyces sparsus | reverse complement strand
CGCCGGCCCGCTGCCCCCGGCGCTCGCCGCGGACGACCCGGACGGGGTGGTGGTGGGCTGCTCGGTGGCGGCGGTGGGGAAGTGGCCGCGGCAGGAGGTGCACGCCACCACCGGCTCCGCGGCGCCCCTGGGCAGTACCGGCAGGCCGAGCACCACCAGCCGGCGCCGGCCGGTGCGCAGTTCGTAGTTGCGGTCGCCGCCGCAGGTGGGGCAGAAGAACTCGCCGTCACCCACCGTCGTCCACCCCGTACGCATGCTCGTCAAGCGCAGTCCGCCCACGCCGCACCTCCGTAATGCTCCGGCTCCGTTGCCGCATCGAGTGATGTTAGCCACAGGTGTGAGCCGGCGTCAGCATCCGAACCGGACAAGCTTGGGGCCCGGCACCGGAAACGGACGCTCCGGGGCCGGGCCCGCGCCGCCCGGAACCGCCTGCGGGCGGCCGGGGCGACGGTGTGACGGAAGGGCGGTCAGCGGGCCGCGCGGTTGACGGCGGAGACCACGGCCTTGATCGACGCGCGGGTGGTGTTGGGGTCGATGCCGATGCCCCACAGCACCTTGCCGTCGATGGCGCACTCGATGTAGGAGGCGGCCTGGGCGGTGGCGCCCTCACTGAGGGTGTGCTCGACGTAGTCCAGCAGGCGCACGTCGATGCCCGCGTCGGCGAGCGCGTTGAAGAAGGCGGAGATGGGACCGTTGCCGGTGCCGGTGAGTGTGGTGTCCGTGCCGTCGATGACGGCTTCGACCGTCAGTGTGTCGTGGCCGTCGCCGGCGGTCTCGGTCTGCGCGGCGGTGCGCAGCGCGATCCGGCCCCAGGGGGACTCGGGGGTGGGCAGGTACTCGTGCCGGAAGGCGTCCCAGATCTGCGCCGGGGTGATCTCGCCGCCGGCGGTGTCGGTGCGGTCCTGGATGATCTTCGAGAACTCGATCTGCATGCGCCGGGGCAGGTCCAGGTTGTGGTCGCTCTTGAGCACGTAGGCGATGCCGCCCTTGCCGGACTGGGAGTTGACCCGGATCACGGCCTCGTAGGAGCGGCCCACGTCCTTCGGGTCGATCGGCAGGTAGGGCACCTCCCAGGGCAGCTTGCGGACGTCGACGCCGCGCTCGGCGGCGATGGCGTCCATGGCCTCGAAGCCCTTCTTGATGGCGTCCTGGTGGGAGCCGGAGAAGGAGGTGTAGACGAGGTCGCCGGCGTAGGGGTGCCGGGCGTGGACCTCCATCTGGTTGCAGTACTCGGCGGTCCTGCGGATGTCGTCGATCCGAGAGAAGTCGATCTGCGGGTCGACGCCCTGGGAGAACAGGTTCATGCCCAGCGTCACCAGGTCGACGTTGCCGGTGCGCTCGCCCTGCCCGAACAGGCAGCCCTCGATGCGGTCCGCGCCGGCCATCAGGGCCAGCTCGGCGGCGGCGACCGCGGTGCCGCGGTCGTTGTGCGGGTGCACCGACAGGCAGACGTGCTCGCGGCGGGACAGGTTGCGCGACATCCACTCGAAGCGGTCGGCGTGCGTGGAGGGGGTCGAACGCTCGACGGTGGCGGGCAGGTTCAGGATGATCTCGCGGCCCTCCTCGGGCTGCCAGACGTCCATCACCGCCTCGCAGACCTCCAGGGCGAAGTCCAGCTCGGTGTCGGTGAAGATCTCCGGGCTGTACTGGTAGCCGAAGACGGTGCGGTCGTCGAGCAGCTTCTCGGCGTACTCCATCACCAGCCGGGTGCCGTCGACGGCGATCTGGCGGACCTGGTCGCGGCTGCCGCGGAAGACCACCCGGCGGAAGACGGGGGCGGTCGCGTTGTACAGGTGGACGGTGGCCCGCTTCGCGCCGACCAGGGACTCCACGGTGCGGGCGATCAGTTCCTCACGGGCCTGGGTGAGTACCGAGATCGTCACGTCGTCCGGGATGGCGTCCTCTTCGATGATGGAGCGCACGAAGTCGAAGTCGGTCTGCCCGGACGAGGGGAAGCCGACCTCGATCTCCTTGTAGCCCATCGACACCAGCAGGTCGAACATCTCGCGCTTGCGCGCGGGCGACATCGGGTCGATCAGCGCCTGGTTGCCGTCCCGCAGGTCCGTCGACAGCCAGCGTGGCGCCTTGGTGATGCGCTGCTCCGGCCAGGTCCGGTCGGGCAGCTCGACCGCCTCGTAGGGCGCGTACCGGTCCACGGGCATGCCGGAGGGGCGCTGGGAGACGGTGGCGGCGGTCACCGGGGTCTGCCGGCCGACGGGCTTGCGGGAGGATACGGAGGACATGGGCGGGGCTCCTGTCGCGGAGTGGGCTTCGAGGGCCGACGGTGGCAGCACCGAACTCCGCGGGGAGGGGGTCGGCCTTGTCTACAGGCCCTCGCCGCGGCGGCTAAGGAGAAGCAGCCCGTATCGCATGATGCCGAGAAGCCTAGCCGAGCGGTCCGACCGCGGCGGTTCCGTCCCATCATGCGAGATCCACCACGCGCGACCGTGCCGTGCCCCTTCCCGCCGGGTGGTGGTGGGACCGAAGGACCGGCGGGCGGCGACGGGTGGGCGAGAATGAGGGTATGAGCCTGTTCCGCGACGACGGCATCGTGCTGCGCACCCAGAAGCTGGGGGAGGCCGACCGCATCATCACCCTGCTCACCCGCGGCCACGGCAGGGTCCGCGCGGTCGCCCGCGGGGTCCGGCGGACCAAGTCGAAGTTCGGCGCCCGACTGGAGCCGTTCTCCCACGTCGACGTGCAGTTCTTCGCCCGCGGCAGCGAACTGGTCGGCCGGGGGCTGCCGCTGTGCACCCAGACGGAGACCATCTCCCCCTTCGGTCGGGGAGTGGTCTGCGACTACGCCCGCTACACGGCCGGCACCGCCATGCTGGAGACGGCGGAACGGTTCACCGACCACGAGGGTGAGCCCAACGTGCAGCAGTACCTGCTGCTGGTGGGCGGTCTGCGCTCGCTGGCCGGCGGCGAGCACCCGCCGGGCCTGATCCTCGACGCCTACCTGCTGCGGTCGCTCGCCGTCGGCGGGTACGCGCCCAGCTTCGACGCCTGCGCCAAGTGCGGACTGCCCGGCCCGAACCGCTTCTTCTCCGTCGGCGCGGGGGGCACGGTCTGCGCCGACTGCCGGGTGGCGGGCAGCGTGCTGCCGTCCCCGGAGTCGCTGCGGCTGCTCGGGGCGCTGCTCACGGGCGACTGGGCGACGGCCGAGGCGACGGAGCCGCGCCACGTCCGCGAGGGCAGCGGCCTGGTCTCGGCCTACCTGCACTGGCACCTGGAGCGCGGGCTGCGGTCCCTGAGGTATGTCGACAAGTCCTGACCCGTTAGTCTCGGCTGTCGTCCGCCGCAGTCCTGGCGGGGGCGAACGGAGCTCCGCAGCACACCCCTGGAGATGACACACATGGCAGGTCGCGGAATGCTGTCCCGGCAGCGTCGCGGGTCCGACCGCTACCAGGCGCCCGAGCCGCATCCGTCAGGTGCCCGACCGCCGCACATCCAGTCCGAGCTGGTGCCCGGCCACGTGGCCGTGGTGATGGACGGCAACGGCCGCTGGGCGAAGGAACGCGGTCTGCCGCGCACCGAGGGCCACAAGATGGGTGAGGCCGTCGTCCTCGACGTGCTCAAGGGCTGCCTCGAGCTGGGCGTCAAGAACCTGTCGCTGTACGCGTTCTCCACCGAGAACTGGAAGCGGTCACCGGACGAGGTGCGCTTCCTGATGAACTTCAACCGGGACGTGATCCGCCGCCGCCGCGACGAGATGGACGCGCTGGGCATCCGGATCCGGTGGGTGGGCCGGATGCCGAAGCTGTGGAAGTCCGTGGTGCAGGAGCTCCAGATCGCCCAGGAGCAGACCAAGGACAACACCGCGATGACGCTGTACTTCTGCGTCAACTACGGCGGCCGGGCGGAGATCGCGGACGCCGCCGCGGCCATCGCCGAGGACGTGCGGGCCGGGCGCCTCGACCCGTCCAAGGTGACCGAGAAGACGGTCGCCAAGTACCTGTACTACCCGGACATGCCGGACGTGGACCTGTTCGTGCGGCCCTCCGGTGAGCAGCGCACCTCCAACTACCTGATCTGGCAGAGCGCCTACGCCGAGATGGTGTTCCAGGACGTGCTGTGGCCGGACTTCGACCGCCGCGACCTGTGGCGGGCCTGCCTGGAGGACGCCTCCCGGGCCCGCCGCTTCGGCGGCGCGGTACCCAACGAGGCCGCCTCCTCGGCGGGCGCCGCCGAGGAGCCCGCCCCCGGCCCGTCCGACCGTTCCGCCCGCTGAGGCCGGACCCCGCCACGCGCCGGGCCGGCGCGGCCGACGGACCCGGACCACGTACGCGGGAGGACCCCCCCGA
>NZ_BAAHCA010000406.1:0-4309 GCF_054776295.1 Streptomyces sparsus | reverse complement strand
GGGAGCGCCGAACGCGGCGCTCCCCACCGGCACGTGCGGGCCGGCTCGCGGCACTCGGCCGCGGAAGTCAGTTGTGCCCGAACTTCTTCGACGCGTGCTTGCGCTCCATCTTCGGGCTCGCCCCGGTCGACGCCAGCTGCTCCGTGCTGCCCTTCGACTGCTCGCGGGACGGGTCGTTGGCGCTGCGATCCTGCGGTTCCCGGCGATCTCGGCTCTTGTTCCTGCCCATGGTGACCTCCTGTGGTCCTCGGAACTGTGGGCAGCCCTCACATTCGCACGTCACCGCGTACTTCGCATTTCGGGCAATTACCCACGGTGGTCGTGAGTTGGGGGGATTCGCTCCGGTAGTCGCCGTGATTCGCCACGCCGAAGATCGAGTTCGCACTGATAACCCCCGTACGGTCGGGCAGACTCGAAGGAACACGCCCTGATACCCGATGCCGTACGACGAGAGTGGGTGGACCGTGGACCGCTGCGTCGTCCTGGTGGACGCTGGTTACCTGCTGGGGGCCGCCGCGAGTCTGCTGGCCGGGGAGCCCACCCGTTCGCGCATCACCGTCGACCACTCCCTGCTCATCCAGGGACTGCGGGAGCTCGCCGAGGCCGACACCGGATGCAGTCTGCTGCGCATCTACTGGTTCGACGGCGCACCCGACCGGGTGCCGCAACCCGAGCACCGCCGACTCCGGGTGATGCCCCGGGTGACCGTCCGGCTGGGCGCCCTGACCCGCAGTGACGGGCGCTGGGCCCAGAAGGGCGTGGACGCCGCGATGCACGCGGAGCTCACCGAACTCGCCCGGAACCGGGCCTGTGCCGACATCGTGCTGGTCACCGGGGACGGTGACCTGTTGCCGGGCCTGATGTCCGCCAAGGAGCACGGGGTCGCCGTTCACCTCTGGGCGGTGCAGGCGGCCGACGGCGACTACAACCAGTCGGAGGACCTCGTCGCCGAGGCCGACGAGCGCCGAGTGCTGGACCGCACCTGGATCACCCGGGCCGTCCGCGCGAAGGACTTCGCCGGCCCCTGCCCACCGCAGCCCGCGCCGCGGCCGGACATCGCCGCCATCCTCTCCGCTCCGCTTCCGGAGCCGCCCAGCGGTCCGAAGAACGGCTCCTCCGCCGCCGAGACCCCGGCTCCGGAGGCGCCGCGCAGCGAGCACGAGCAGCCACCCGCCGAGACCAAGGGGGGACCGCCCGTCCCCACCCCCAAGGACCTCGCCGGGCTCGGCCGCCCCCCGGCCGCACCACCGGCGGCACCGGCCGCGACGCTGCGCTGGTCCTCCGACAAGGGTTGGGTGGACCGCGGCTCTCCCGGTGAGCCACCGGAGGTGGCGGGGCTGCCCACGCTGGCCCAGCTCACCACCGCCGAGCAGCGCTGGGCCGATCGGGAGGAGGACATCACCGCCGTCAGCGGTGACCCCTTCGAAGTCGGCCAGGTCTTCGCCCGCCGGTGGATGGCGCGGCTGTCCGCCCCCGTCCACCTCCAGCACCTCACCACCCAGTACCCGCGCATCCCGCACCGCATCGACGGGGAGCTGCTGCGCTACGCCGCCCGCTTCGGGCTGCTCGCGCACAAGGACGACCAGATCGACGAGCACGACCGCTACGCCATCCGGGCGGGCTTCTGGCGCGAGGTGGACCCGCACGCCAGCTCCGAACCCGCCCCGGCCGCCGACTGAGCTGCCCGCCGACTGAGCCGCGCGCTGACGCCCTCGCCTCCCGACCGCCCCACCCGCGGCCGAGCCCGTCCGTGCGGTGGGCGGGGTTTCCCGGGTGGGTGACCGGCGCCCGCCGCGGGGCGCGTACCCTCGTAGCTCGTGGAGACGGGCGCACAGCAGGCAACGACGGACGGCGGTGCGGTCTGCGCTGTGCGGGACCTGGTCAAGAGCTATCCGGCCCAGCGGGCCCGTCGTGGGGCCCCCGCGGCCCCGGCCGTGCGGGCCAGCGACCACGTGAGCCTGACCGTCCGGCGCGGTGAGATCTTCGGCCTGCTCGGCCCCAACGGCGCCGGCAAGACCACCCTCGTCCGGCAGCTGACCGGCCTGCTGCGACCGGATTCCGGGACGGTCGACGTGCTCGGCCACGACCTGGTGCGGCACCCCGACCGGGCTGCCCGGCTGCTCGCCTACCTGGGCCAGGAGTCCAGCGCGCTGGACGATCTGACCGTCGCCCTGGCAGCCGAGACCACCGCCCGGCTCCGCGGGCTGAGCGCGGCCGGGGCCCGCCGGGAGCGGGACGCCGTCCTTGACGAACTGGGCCTGGCGGAGATCGCCGGGCGTCCGCTGCGCAAGCTCTCCGGCGGTCAGCGCCGCCTGGCGTGTGTGGCGACGGCCCTGGTGGGTGAGCGGCCGGTGCTGGTGCTGGACGAGCCGACCACCGGCCTGGACCCGGTGGCGCGCCGCGCCGTCTGGGCGGCCGTCGACCGCCGCCGGGCCGAGTCGAACGCCACCGTCGTGCTGGTCACCCACAACGTGATCGAGGCGGAGACGGTGCTCGACCGGGTCGCGGTACTCGACCGCGGGCGGGTCATCGCCTGCGACACCCCGGCCGGGCTGCGGTCACTCGTCGGTGACACCGTGCGCCTGGAACTGGTGTGGCGTGAGCAGCCGCCGCTGCACCTGCCGGAGATCGCGGCGCTCCGCCCGGAGGCCGTCACCGCCGGCCGCCGGTGGACGCTGCGGCTCGCACCGGACGACGTGCGGGCCCCGGTGGCCGCCGTCCCCGGTGGCGGGGCGTTCGCCGCTCTTGACGATTTCACCCTGGTCACGCCGAGCCTGGAGGACGTCTACCTGGCACTCGGCGGCCGTACGGAAGGTCTGGTGAAGGTGTGAGCGCACTCTCCGCCGAGGTGACCGCACCTCGCGTCGCCGCGGAGTCCGCCCCGGAGGTACCGGCGGAGCTGGCGCCCCGGGCGAGGCTGTGGCCGTCGCTCAGCGCCGTCTACCGGGCACAGCTGTCCCGGGCCCGGGTGGCCCGCATCCCGCTGCTGTTCGTCGCCACCTTCCAGTCCATCGGCATCATGGTGCTGATGCGCGGCGTCGTCGAGTCCGGTCCGGGAGAGGCGGCCCGCGCGGTCGTCGCCGGGTCCAGCGTGCTGGTGGTCGCCTTCGTCGCCCTCAACCTGCTCGCCCAGTACTTCGGCCAGCTGCGGGCCTCCGGCGGCCTCGACCACTACGCGACGCTGCCGGTGCCGCCCGCCGCGGTGGTGCTGGGAGCGGCCGGGGCCTACGCCTCGTTCACGGTGCCCGGCGTGCTCGTCACCGCCGTCACCGGCAGCCTGCTGTTCCAGCTGCCGATGGGCGGCCTGTGGGTGCTGTTCGCGGTCGTCCCGCTGGCCGGAGCCGCACTGGCCGGCCTGGGCGCGGCACTGGGACTGCTCGCGCCGCGCCAGGAACTCGCCACGCTCTGCGGCCAGTTGGGCATGTCGGCGGCGCTGCTGCTGGGAGTGCTGCCGGCAGGTCCGATGCCGCAGCCCCTCCAGTGGGCGCGTGACCTGCTGCCTTCCACCTACGGTGTCGAGGCGCTCGCCGCGGCGTTCGAGCCGTCACCGGACTGGGCGAGGGTCGGCGTCGACCTGGGGGTCTGCGCGGCCGTGGGCGTCGCCGCGCTGGTGCTGGCGACGTGGGCGTACCGCCGGGCGGCCTCGCGTTGATCGGCCGGACGGGCGTACCCGTTCCCGAACAGCAGACCGGGCCTGGCACGATGGCGTCGTGACCGTACCGACGCCCCCGCCCCCGCACAACGGCTCCTCGCAGCCCCCGCAGTACGACCCGTGGGTCAAACCGCCGCAGGCCGCCGACGCCGAGTGGCAGACGGGTGATGCCGAGCCCCGCGCGATCTCCGGTCGGGAGGAGGTCAGGGACCTGCTGCTGGTGGCGGTCGTGCTCACGGTCGCCGGTGGCCTGCTGGGCCTGCTCTGGTGGTGGCTGGCCTCCCCGGTGCGGTACGTCTCGGACGGGCAGAACGCCCTGCTGGGCAACACCGAGGCGGAGGACACCTTCGCGGTGGACGGCACGTTCGCCCTGCTGGCGATGGGCCTGGGGGTCGTGAGCGGACTGCTGCTGTTCCTGGTGCGGCGCGGCGGCGGTGTCGGCGCGGTACTCGGGCTTGCCCTGGGATCGGTCCTCGCCTCGGTCGTCGGCTGGCGGCTCGGTGTGCTGCTCGGCCCGGGTCAGGACCTGACCGCCCGAGCCGCCGAGGCCGGCCGCGGCAGCACGCTGGAGGCTCCGCTCCAGCTGGGGGCCACGGCCGTGCTGCTGGCGTGGCCGCTGGCCGCGGTCGCCACCCACCTGGTCGCCGTCGCCTTCTT
>NZ_BAAHCA010000405.1:0-4313 GCF_054776295.1 Streptomyces sparsus | reverse complement strand
CGCGAAACCCGGAGGTCCCGGCGCCGGAGGTTCCGGCGGCCGGGCCCCCGCTGCCGCCGTCGATGCTGCGGGCCCCGCTCACCGTGCGCCCGCGGGAGCAGCCGCCCCGGTCGGGCACCTCGGTGGTGGGCCGCATGCTGCTGATCGTCGCCCCCGCCGTGCTGGCCGCCGCCGCGACCCGACCCCGGGGGGCCTCCGCCACCCGGTCACGTTCCGAATAGGAGAAGTACGTTGCCCGCTTGGCTGGTACTGGCCCTCGCCATGGTCGCGTCCTGTGCCGTGGTCCTCGTCGTCGCCCTGCTGCGGCAGCGGCGCATCGGCGACGAGGAGGACACCACCCAGACCCCCGACGTCATCGAGTACATGATCATGATGATCGGCGTGGTCTACGCGATCGTGCTGGGCCTTGCCATCGCCGGCGTGTGGGAGCAGCGGAACGCGGCGACCGACTGGGTCACCCAGGAGGCGCTGGCACTGCACGAGGTGCACGAGCGCGTCCAGGTGTACCCGCCCGAGGCCCGGAGCAGCATCCGCTCGGGCATCGACGCCTACGTGCGCCACACCATGGAGGCGGAGTGGACGCAGACTCCGGATGCCGGTGAACTCACCCCCCAAGGAGACGAGTTGCTGCACGCGGTGCGCTCCGAGGTGACGGGCTTCGAGCCCACGACCACCCTGGAGTCGCACGCCTACCAGGGTGTGGTGGATCAGGTCTCCCAGGCCGCGCGCGCCCGCACGGAGCGGGGCGGGAGCGCCGGGACGACCATGCCGGGCGTGGTGTGGTTCGGCCTCATCATCGGTGCGGTGGTGGTCGTCGGCATGGTCTTCGTACTCCAGATCCGGCGCTCGGCGCGGGAGTTGGCGCTGGCGGGCCTGTTCAGCGCGCTCATCGCCTTCCTGCTGTTCCTGATCTGGCACTTCGACGCCCCGTACGCCCGTGGCCTCACGGACTCGGCGGAGGCTTTCCGCACGTTGTTCCCCGAGGCCACGGGCGACTGAGGCCCTCGTTCAGCTTCCGGAGGCGGTCAGACGCGCGCCCGGATCCACGCTCCGGCCTCCTTCAGCACGCCGGTTCCGCTCCAGCGGCCGCCGGCGCAGGTGCCCTGCTTGAAGACGGCTCCCGAGCGGTGGTCGTCGGAGAAGTTCCAGTTGACCCAGGAGATCTTCTTGCGGTTCATCACGTCGATGTACCGCTGCGACATGGCGAAGTCGTTCGCGCCCTCGCCGGCGTAGTTCTGGGTGCCGAACTCGGTGACGAACACGGGGAGTCGGTCGGAGGCGCGGTCCAGCGTCCGCAGGTACTCCTCCCGGTGCGAGGCCGCGTAGAAATGGAAGGTGTACATGATGTTGGAGGCGCGGACGGGGTTGTTCACCACTTCCTGCTCGTTGGAACCCTCGGAGACCCCGAACGAGGACCATGCTCGGGTGCCGACCAGGATCGGGGTCTCCGGGTCCGCGGCGCGGACCACCGGGATGAGGCGCTCGGCGTAGGACCTGATCGAGTTCCAGCTCACGCCGCTGGGCTCGTTGGCGATCTCGTAGAGCAGGTTGCTCTGGTGCCCGTGCCGACGCGCGATGTCGGTGAAGAACTGCCGTGCCCGGTCGAGGTTCACGTTGGGGTCGCCCGGGGAGAGCATGTGCCAGTCGACGATCACGTACATGCCGCGTGCCGTGGCCTGGTCGATGATGCGGCTGGCGAGGTCGGTGAAGCGCCGGGGGTCGGTCTCGTATCCGCCCTCCTGCACGTAGGTGGAGACCCGCAGGACGTCGGCGCCCCAGTCGTGGGCCAGGGCGTCGAGTGATCCGTCGGTCACGCACTGGGCGTACCACTGCGTGCCGTGGGTGGACATGCCGCGCAGCTGTACCGGCTGCCCGGCCGCGTTGCAGAGCCGGGTGCCGCAGACCTTCAGCTGGCCGTTGGCGGCCACCGCGGACCGGGCGGTGGCCTTCGTGGCGTCCGGCGACGCGGCGCCCGCGGGCAGTTGGGCCTGGATCGCGAGCACGACGGCCAGGACGAAGGCCACGGCGACTGCCGCGTACGGCAGTCGGCGGCGTTGCAGGGTGTGGTGGTGCACGATGCGTCACTCCTCGGTGCGTGGGGGCGGAGGTGCGTGGACGCCTGCGGAGTCGCGGTGCCTGCCCGCGGCGGACGTGAGCCGGGATACCTGTCAGGCACATGACAGCGACGGCCACATGACGGCGACCGTGAGGTGTCACTGGCCTGAAAGTTAGGGTTGTTTCCTATCACCGTCAAGAGGTTAGGAAACCTTCCTTACTTCTATCGGCGCACGCCCCGCGCTCACCCGTGCTGTGCGCGAGCGTCGCCTGATGAGATCGTGAGCCCAACGACCACCAGCGAAGGAGCACGGGTGTCACCTCTCATCCCCGCACTGGAGACCGAGCCGTCGAAGCCCGCCGTGCGCTTCGGTGACGACGAGCTGAGTTACTCGCAGCTCGCCGCAGCCGCCCGGCCGCTGGCCGCGCGGATCACCACCCGGAGCCGCGTCGCGGTCTGGGCCACGCCGCGGTGCGAGACGGCGGTGGCCGTGGTCGCCGCACTCCTCGCGGGAGTGCCGGCTGTGCCGCTCAACCCGGGCTCGGGCGAAGCCGAGTTGTCGCACATCCTGGCCGACTCGGCACCCGCGGCGGTGCTCGCCGCGGCCGAGGACGAACTGCCCGCGCCGCTCGCCGCCCTGCCCAGGATCGACGTCCCCCTCGTCCCCGACCCGGACGAACCCGCCCACGGCCACCCCGAGTCGGGCTCGGACTCGGTACCGGCCCTGATCGTCTACACCTCCGGCACCACCGGCTCACCCAAGGGCGTCGTGCTCTCCCGGCGGGCGCTCGCCGCGACGCTCGACGACCTCGCCGACGCCTGGCAGTGGACGGAGGACGACGTCACCGTGCACGCCCTGCCGCTGTTCCACGTGCACGGACTCGTGGTCGGCCTGCTCGGACCGCTGCGCCGCGGCGGCAGCCTGCGCCACCTGGTGCGCTTCTCCATCGAGGCGGTCAGCCGTGAACTGCCGCACGGCAGCATGTTCTTCGGCGTGCCGACCATGTACCACCGGATGGCCGAGCAGGTCGGCGGCGACCCCGTCCTCGCCCGCGCGCTGAGCAGCGCCCGGCTGCTGGTGTCCGGCTCCGCGCCGCTGCCGCTGCGGGACCACGAACTGATCACCTCGGCCACCGGTCAGCGCGTCGTCGAGCGGTACGGCATGACCGAGACGCTGATCACCACCAGCGTCCGGCTCGACGGCCCGTACAAGGCGGGCACCGTGGGAACCCCGCTGGCGAGCGTCGACGCCCGGCTGGTCGACGACGACGAGCAGCGCATCACCGCGGACGACGGCGAGACCATCGGTGAGCTCCAGGTGCGTGGCCCCGGCCTGTTCACCGAGTACCTCGGCCGGCCGGACGCCACCGCCGAGGCCTTCGCCGGCGGCTGGTTCAGGACCGGTGACATGGCGACCCGGGACTCGGACGGCTTCTACCGCATCGTCGGACGCCGCTCCACCGACCTCATCAAGTCCGCCGGGTACCGCATCGGCGCCGGTGAGATCGAGAACGTGATGCTGGAGCACCCCGGCGTACGGGAGGTGGCCGTCGCCGGCCTGCCCGACCCGGACCTCGGCGAGCGTGTGGTGGCCTGGGTGGTGGCCGGCGAGACCGCGGAGCCCCCGACGGAGACGGAGCTGGTCGACCTGGTCGCGCGGCGGCTGTCGGCGCACAAGCGCCCACGCGAGGTCAGGTTCGTCGAGCGGCTGCCGAGGAACGACATGGGCAAGGTCCTGAAGCGGGAACTGCGGTGAGCGGACCGCAGGCGCCCAGCGGCGCCCGCGCGGCCATCGCCTCCGTGACAGCGGACTTCGAGGAGCTGGCCACCCCCCACGCGGAACAGCCCGCCGACGGCCCGCTCCGCTGGGACGGCTACGACCTCGCGCGGGAGCGGGCCGAGCGGCGGACCGGCGAACGCGAGTCCGTGGTGTGCGGCCTCGCCCACATCGGCGGCACCGAGGTGGTGCTGATCTCGTTCGAGTTCGGCTTCCTGGGCGGCTCGTTGGGGACGCGCACCGGGGACCGGATCGAAGCGGCCCACACCCGCGCCAGGGAACTCGCACTGCCCGTCGTGACGCTGATCGCCACCGGCGGCAGCCGCATGCAGGAGGGCATCGCCGCACTCACCCAACTCCAGCGCATCGCCGGCCTGTCGGCCCTCACCCGGGCCGCCGGCCTGGCCCAGGTCGCGGTCCTGCGCGACCCGTCCACGGGAGGCGGCTGGGCCACCCTGGGCGCCGGCGCCGACGTGCTGC
>NZ_BAAHCA010000404.1:0-4324 GCF_054776295.1 Streptomyces sparsus | reverse complement strand
CCGCCCGTGGCGGGGCGGTGGTCCGGGGCCGCGCTCACACCCGTGTGAGCGCGCCGCACTCGCCGGCGGCCACGCCCTCCGCGCGTTCCTCCACCGACTCGCTGCGGTCGTAGGGGTCGGTCGGGGGGCCGGTCACCTCGTCCTCGGGCATCAGCTCGAAGGCGAACTGCGGGTGCAGGAAGCCGTCATAGGTGTCGCACGAGGTGTTGCCCACGTTGATGGCCACGTCCCGGAGCCAGACCCTGTCCTGCTCGCTCTGCCACTGACGGGGGTCGACCACGTCGACGCTCATGGCGCGCCGCACCACCGTGCGGGTCACCTCCCCCGGCTTCCGCACGCTCTCCACGGCGTAGACGAAGGAGTAGTCGGCACGGATGGTGGCCCTGCCGGGGCCTGCCTCCTCGACCTCCGTCCGGCCGCGCACCTTCACCGTGCCGCCCACGGTCCGGGCCTCGTCCGGGGCGAAGCGGGTGAACCAGGCCGTCGGGTCGTCGCTCTCGCTCGGCGTGTCCAGCGCCGTGCGCATGTCGGCCAGCAGTTCCTTATGGAGCGGGTCCACCAACTCCATGGCCCTGCGCGGTTGTCCGCCGTTCAGCACGTCGGTGTCGAGGTTCGACGCGACGAGGAACTGCTTGAACACCTTGAGACCGGCGGCTACCCGTTCCCGGGGCACGTCACCCACCGCCTCGGCCTTCGGCAGCTCGATGGCGTCGGCGCCGTCCGCCCAGCGCTCGGCGGGTGAGCCGGCGAACGGCTCGTCCAGCGTCGGGCGGTCGGGGAACATCTCACCGGCCGGCGCACCGCTCGGCACGGCCGTCTCGGCGGGCAGCGGCTCGCCGGGTTCGCTCCCGAAGTCCAGCCCGAAGCGGCTGGCGTCGATGTCGGTGTAGTGCACCGCGCCCCAGCACACGATCCCGAACGCGAGGAGTCCGGCCAGCGCCCGGCCGGCACGGGCTCCGGGGCGCCGGCCGTTCCGCTCCTGCCAGGCCGGCCCGGTCCGCCAGCCCTCCGGTTGCCACGGCTCGGGCTCCTTCTTCTTCCGCCCCCAGCGCCGCCCGCCCTGCTGCCGCGCGAACTCCTCGTCCCGCTCCCGCAGCCGCCGGGCCACCATGCGCGCCCGCGCGGAGGTCTCTTTCGGCACCGCACCGGCCCTGCCCGCCACCCCGGGGTCCCGCTGGAACTGCTCCCACTGCTCGTCGGATATCGACGCATCGCCGTCCGGGTCGTCGACGTGGGACTGATCGCTCGTCATCGCGCTGCCTTACCCTACGGATTCACTGGCGGGGTTCTTCTCTGGCCGTCACCGCGGGAGCACGGGCACACCGCCTGCGAGCAAGGGACGTCATCAGCGGCGGCCACGACAAAGCCGGTCCCCCGCACAAGCGGTTGACCGGCCACGTGCACACGGATTCGGGGCGCACGGAGCACGTGCCGACGCGCTCCGAGCGGACCTCACGCTAGATCATCAACGTCAACGATTCGGCTGTGCATGACAACAATTGCGTGACGCCGTCACCCGCTCCGAGCCGTCACAGGACGCCGCGCCCCGCTCTCCCCGGACCGATTCGCCCGCTCCTGCCGCCACTTGTCCGCGACGCGGTACGCGCCCGGCGACGCGCCCGGCGGGCTGTCGACGTGATGAAGATGAGACGTTCGGAGGAGCGAGGCACCCGGGCGGGTGGAACCTACGACGGATCAGCGGATGGCGAGGGTGAAGGGATGTCCGGAGGGGTCGGCGAAGGTGTGCACGTCGGCGCTGCCGTGCTCCTCGATGTCGAGCGGGCTGCCGCCGAGACCGATCACCTCACGTTCGACCTGGTCCGCCTGCTCGGCCGGCACCAGCACCCGGACGTACGCCTGCTGGGTGATCCCCGACTGCGGCCAGACGGGCGCGACCATGTTCTCGTTGCGCCGGATCTGGAGGTAGGGGCCGTGGGGGCCGCTCACGGTGAGATGCTCCAGGTCGCGTTCCACCTGTATCTCGCCGCCCAGCAGTTGGGCGTAGAAGTCGGCCAACTTCTCGGGTTCGGCCGAGTCGAGCACGAGCACGATCGCCCTGTGGTCCGCCATGGTCTCTCTCGTTTCTGCTCGTCGGTGAGGTCGTACGCCTGTGGTTCGCCTACCCGGATAGCGGACGTCCACGCGGACTGAGGTGGCGTCAACTTCCTTTCGGGCGGGCGGGCGTGCGTGGGCGTGGGCGTGGGCGTGTGCGGGGACGAGACCGCCGCACACGTGCCGGTGCGTTTCACTCGGCTGCCGTACGCACCGTCAGCCACACCACCGACCGCCCCACCGACCGCCCCGCCGCGTCGGGAGCCACGGAGTACGCCGGGTGTCGGAGCCTCGGAACCGTCCCGGGGCTCGCGAAAGGTGCCCCATACCCCGAAATCGGCGTTCCCGCCATTCATGCGGGCGGTCGTCCCCGCGGGATGGCGGCACGGGATGGCGGCACGGGCGGTTGAGCATTCACACGCGTCATTCGCTCGCGGAATGTTGAGAGTTCATAAACGCCGCCGGTTGAATTTTCCAGCAAATGGCGGAATCGGATGCACAGTTGCAGGGCTCCGTGAAGTGCGTTTCACTGGATGTTGTAAGAGAGAAATCCCTCTTCCCCCAAGGGGATGATTCCATGTACTCCACCGAATCGACCGCCAGGGACCTACAGAAGACCCTTGAGACGGACGTCGAAGCGGCACTGAACCCGGCGGAGGCGGACGGCACCTTCCGTGACTCGCGGGAGTGTGCGGCACTGCTGCTGATCGCGGGCGCGGCTCTGCTGTCGCCGCCGACCCCGCGGCCCAAGAAGGGATGACGGGGCGCGTTTGATGGAGCAGTTGTCGGGCGCTGTGTGCGACCTTGCTTCGGAGGTGGTCTCCGTCCTCAGGGACGGGGATCACCGCTCCGTCGCGGGTTCGGCCGCCGTGAGCGGCGGGGACGGAACGGTGGGTGTGGCGGCGGTACGGGTGCTGGGCGCCGACGTGCTGCTGCCGAGCACGATCTTCCGTCGGGCTGCCGCGCAGCCCGACGTGGACCTGGTGCTGGCGGCGGTGCGTGCGTACCCGCCGGGTCCGGGCGCCTCGGTGTCCACCGCGTGGAGCCACTGGGCGATGACCCAGACCCTGCGGCAGGTCTCCGGGAAGAACGGGCTGACCTGGCCGGACGAGGACACCCCCGAGGACGCGGAACCGGACGCGTCGTGGCTGGAGCGCGCCTCCTGGCAGGAGCTGACGCACCAGCTGTCGGTGCTGGCGGCGCTGGCCGTTCCGTCGGCGCCCTCCCGGGTTGCGTGGGAGGCCGGGCGACGGCCGGTGGACATCGCGCGTGGCTTCGTCCGCGCGGTGCGCCGCCGGGACTGGCTCCAGGCGGCGGGCGCCGGGAGGTGGCTGGCCGTGGTCGAGGGTGTGCCGGACTCACTCGGACTGGCCGCCGGGCTGGACTTCGTGCTGCACATGGGCGGCGGTGACCCCCGGGTCGCGCTGCACGTCCACGCCGCCCGGATGATGCTCGCCGGGGACGACCGGTGAGGGCGGACGAGCTGGAGCGCGTCGCGTTGACCTCCCTGCAGTGGACGCGTCGCCACACGGCGCGATTCCGGCTCCCGAGGGACGTCACCGATCCGGGAACGGATCTGAACCGGACGGTGAAACCACTGGGAGAACTCGCGCAGTTGTGTGCCTCGATCCGGCAGCACACCGCGAGCAGCGACGCGATCCACCGCCTCGCCGTGGAAATGCTGGAATTCTGCTGGCAGGAGGTCCGATCGGGTGCGGTACTGCTGAAACTGTTTCGAGCGGAACCACAGGCGACGTATCCGCTGGAGATCTACGCCGCTTTCGCCGGTGCGGGAATGCGGGATCGGGATTTCGAACAATTCGCCGGTGCCGTGTGCGGCACGCGCTCGTGGCGGCTGACCGAGCAGGCACCGAACCGGCGGCTGGGCATTCTCAACGCCGAGCGGCGCAGCGGGCTTCCCCCGCACGGTCCGTTCGGCCCGGCGTTGCGCCGGACGTGGCTGGGCGGGCTGCCCGAACCGTGGACGTTCGAGCGCACCGCCGGCTACCACCTGACGCACGCCGTCTTCCACGTCACCGACTGGGGCGGCGCCCCGCACCGGCTGCCCGCCGATCTGGGCGAGTACCTGCGGACCTGGTTGCCGTGCTGGCTCGACACCTGTCTGGAGGACGAGCAGTGGGACCTCACCTGCGAGTTGCTCGCGGTCGCGGCGAGCCTGCCCGATCCGCCGGCCCCGGAGATCACCGCTCCGGCGAGGCGCGGCATCGCCGACGCGCAGAGCGGTGACGGGGCGCTGCGCGAGTCGGGCAGC
>NZ_BAAHCA010000403.1:0-4330 GCF_054776295.1 Streptomyces sparsus | reverse complement strand
CCTCGTCCTGGACGACGGCGCGGTGGCCGCCGTCGTCCAGCGCCGCACCTCGCTGCTGCCCGCCGGGGTGGAGCGCGTCGAGGGCGACTTCTCCGCCGGCGACCCCGTCGAACTGCGGGACCTGCGGGGGCGGGCGGTCGCCCGCGGGCTGGTCAACTTCGACGCGAGGGAGATCCCCCAGCTGCTCGGTCGCTCGACGCGGGAGCTGGCCCGCGAGCTGGGCCCGGCCTACGAACGGGAGATCGTGCACCGGGACGACCTGGTCGTGCTGTCGTCCTGACGTCCGACCCGTCACCGTCACAGGTGTGCGGGTCCGGTAAAAGTCCAGCCTTTCCACGGACACCTTCATGAAAACGGCCCCAAAGGCGTCCGTGGGCTGGTCAACTTTGTTCCGCAAGGACGTATGCCAGCACCAGACCAGGAGGCCGCCGGTGAGACGACTGGCCAGCGTCGGCACGGGCTCTCCCCGCGGAGCGGTGACCCGGCCGATCCAGCCGAACGCGGAGTTCCGGGCGGACAGCGACGAGGTGTCACGGCTGTGGCACGTCACTCTGAGCGTCTCCGGCGCCGAAGCGCCGCTCGCCGAGGTGCGGCGCGCCCTGGAACAGCTCGCACACGACCATCCCTTTCTGCTGACCAGCCGCTACGCCAACGACCACGCGGAGATCCGCTACTGGGAGGAGGCGCGGGACCTCCACGACGCCGCCGCCGTCGCACTGCGGCTGTGGGGTGAGCACCGGGTCTCGGCGAAGCTGCCGCCGTGGGAGATCGTCGGGCTGGAGGTCATCGACCGCCCCACCTACCACCAGCGCATCGCGGAGGGGTACGGTCCGCCGCCTGCTGTCTCGCTCGGCGTGCATCCCTTCTGACGCCACGACCTGTTCGGCTGCTTCCCGTCTTCCGTACCTTCCGCCGCCTGCCGCGACGCCGCCCGTCCCGGCTCTCCATCGCGGCGGGCGGCCCCGGGCGCCGCTGTGCCCCCCGGGCCGGCCTCCGGCGGGTGCGGACGCCGTCCACCGGCTGTCTCGACGGGTGGACCTCACGCCGGGAGGCGTCCGCCGGCTGGCTACCCTGCTGGTATGAGCAGCGCACCGCAGACCTCACCCGTACTGGACACCGCCCGCCGCGCGAGGACGGCCGCCGCCGCCCTCGCGCCGCTGCCGTGCACCACCCGGGACGCCGCGCTGCTGGCGGTCGCCGACGCGCTCGTCACCCGAACGGGCGAAATCACCGAAGCCAATCAGCGTGACGTGGACCGGGCCCGCGCCGCCGGCACACCGGACGCGATCGTCGACCGCCTCACACTGACCCCCGAGCGCATCGCGGCCATCGCCTCGGACGTGCGGGACGTGGTGGCTCTGCCCGACCCGGTCGGTGAGGTCGTGCGCGGCTCCACGCTGCCCAACGGCCTGGAACTCCGCCAGGTGCGGGTGCCGCTCGGCGTGGTCGGCATCATCTACGAGGCCCGGCCCAACGTGACCGTCGACGCCGCGGCACTGTGCCTGAAGTCCGGCAACGCCGTGCTGCTGCGCGGCTCGTCCTCCGCCTACGCCTCGAACACCGCCCTGGTCGAGGTGCTGCGCGACGCGGTGCGGAGCGCCGGACTGCCGGCGGACGCGGTGCAGCTGGTGCCCGGGGAGTCCCGGGACAGCGTCACCGAGCTGATGACGGCACGCGGCCTGGTGGACGTGCTCATCCCGCGCGGCGGCGCGTCACTGATCAAGACCGTGGTGGAGGGCTCGACCGTGCCCGTCATCGAGACCGGGGTCGGCAACTGCCACGTGTACGTCGACGAGCTGGCCGACCTGGACATGGCGGTGGACATCCTCGTCAACTCCAAGGCGCAGCGACCCAGCGTGTGCAACGCCGCCGAGACCGTGCTGGTGCACGCCGGGATCGCCGACGCGTTCCTGCCCCGCGCACTGGCGGCCCTGGCCGCCGCGGGCGTCACCGTGCACGGGGACAAGGCGTGGCAGCAGGCCGACGCGTCGGTGGTCGCCGCCACCGACGAGGACTGGGCCACCGAGTACCTCTCCTACGACATCGCCGCCGCCGTCGTGCCCGACCTGGACGCCGCCGTCGCCCACATCACCCGCTGGACGTCCGGGCACACCGAGGCGATCGTCACGCGGGACACCGCTGCGGCCCGGCGTTTCGTCTCGCTGGTCGACTCCACCGCGGTCATGGTGAACGCGTCCACCCGCTTCACCGACGGAAGCCAGTTCGGCTTCGGCGCGGAGATCGGGATCTCCACCCAGAAGCTGCACGCCCGCGGACCGATGGGCCTGCCCGAGCTGACCTCCACCAAGTACGTCGTCACCGGCGACGGCCACACCCGCCCCTGAGCCGCCCGCTCGCCCCTGGCCGCCCGTCTCCCCGAGCCGTCCGCCGCCTCGTGCCGCGGGCGGCCCGAGGCGCGCAGCCCGAGCCACCTGCGGCGGAACCCGCGTACGGCCGGACCTGCCTGGCCCGGACCGGCTGCGCACTAATTCGGCTTCCCCCTGCCGTCACCGCCCCGACCGGTCTACGCTGGTTCACATGCCGGACGAGGTGGGAGGCCAGCCGTTCCCGGACGGCGAGGAGCCCGAGAACCGCGAGCAGGGTGCGGCGGACGACGTGTTCGCCTCCCTGGTACTCGACGAGGAGTTCGTGCGGACCGCTGCGGTCCACGAGCCCAGCGCCGAGGAGCGCATGCTGGCCGCCGCCCAGGCCCGGGCCGAGGCGGAGGCGCAGCAGCTCTTCGAGGACGGCCTGGGCCACCACCACCCCGAGGGCGACTACGGCCCGGTGGGCGGATACGTCTACGGAGACCCTGACGACGAGCGGCGCTTCGCCCGGGAGGACCCGGAGTACGCCGAGTACGCCTGGGAGCGGGAGAGCCGTTCGCCCCCGCTCCGGGGCCCCATCCGCTGGCAGCGGCCGGTGGCCTGGGTGCTCGCCGTGGTGATGGGCGTCGGCATGGTCGCCATGGCCTTCGCCGCCGTCTACCGCGGTTCGTCGGGGGAGCCGGAGGAGTCCGGTCCGCCCCCTGCCACCAGAGAGCTCGGCGCCACCCAGGAGGCGCCGTCCGGCGGGCTGCTCCCGGTGTCCGCGGGCAGCGGCGTGCCGGTCTCCGCCGCCGAGTCCGGCGGCGGTTGACCGGGCGGTCCGCACCTGGCGCCAAGTCGCCCGGAGCCGGAGCGTTTACGACCGCGCCGGCGCGCCTACCCTGTTCGTATGACCGGGCGTGGAAACCCTCCTGAGGGCTCGCCTTCGGGAGCAGGCGATGACGACGAATTCCGATCCACGGTGTTCGACGAGACCTTCATCCGGGGTGCCCGCCTCCAGGAGTTCTCCGCGCGGGAGCGGCTCGAGGACCACCGGGAGACCCCGGTCCGCGACCTGCCCGCGTCCGCGGTCCGTGTACTGCCCGCCGGGCGCCGTCCCACCGGCCAGGGCATCGTCTTGGTGCTGCTCATCGTGCTGGCCTTCGGGGCCGCTATCTACATGGGAGTCAGCGCCCCCTACCAGGAGCCCCTCGTCCGCCCGGTCCAGCCGATGCGGGCCACCGTCGTACCGCTCGCGCCGCAGGGGGACGTGCCGGGGGCCGACCCGGCGACCCTGTTCGAGAACAGCCCGGCAGCCGCGTTCGGAACGGGCGCGGAGGGCATCACCCTGCCGGCGGCCGAGGGCACGGACCGTTTCACCGCCGAGCAGGTCCTCGCCGCGCTCGCAGCGGCCAAGGAGTACCTCGTCGAGTCGTCGCTGGCCCCCGGGGTGCTCACCGGCGGGGCCGAGGAGCCGGTGCGCAGACTGCTCCACCCCGTTCAGCACCCGCAGTTCGACCGCAGCATGCGCAATCCGGCGGCCGACGGAAGGCACGCGGCGACGGGCTGGCTGGTGCGGTTCGACGCGGGCCGGGTCGCGCTCGCCGATCCGGGGGTGCGGGTGCGCGGCACGCTGACCGTCTCCCAGGCGGGCCGGAACGCGCTGGAGGTCACCGCCGACCACGTCTTCGTGTACGCCCTGCGGCCCGCGGACGCCGCGCCGCGGGAGCCGGCCGCGCTGTTCACCGTCCGGCGTGAGGTGCGCATGCACTTCGAGCGTGAGGACCTGCGGGAACGCCGGCTGACCGTGGAGCACAGCCTCACCCAGGCCGGCCCGCTGCCCTGCGGCGGTGCCGTGCACGACCGGCTGAGCCCGCTGCTGGCCGGTGAGGACGCCGCGGCGGACGCCTCGGCCGGGACCGACCCGTACGACTCCGCGGGCGGCAGCGCGGCGCTGTGCGGGGTGCTGGACGACTCCGTGCAGCCCCGCCTGCCCGACTGACGGCCGCCGGCCCGGCTCCGGA
>NZ_BAAHCA010000402.1:0-4336 GCF_054776295.1 Streptomyces sparsus | reverse complement strand
TGCCGGCGTCAGCTGGCGTAGTCGCCGCTGAGGGTGACGGCCTCCGGCCGGCCGCCGCGCTCGCCGACCTCACCGGCGACCCAGGCGTCCACGCCCCGGTCGGCCAGCGTGGCCAGGGCCGCGTCGACCGACTCCGGAGGCACCACGGCCATCATGCCGACGCCCATGTTCAGCGTCTTCTCCAGCTCCGCCCGGGCGACGCCGCCGACCTGGCCGACGGTGTCGAAGACGGCGCCGGGCGCCCAGGTGGAGCGGTCCACCGTGGCGTGCAGCTCGTCGGGCACCACGCGGGCCAGGTTGCTGGCCAGTCCGCCGCCGGTGATGTGCGAGAACGCGTGCACCTCGGTGGTCCGGGTCAGCGCGAGGCAGTCCAGCGAGTAGATGCGGGTCGGCTCCAGCAGTTCCGCGCCGAGCGTCCGGCCGAACTCCGGCACCTCGCGGTCCAGCGCCCAGCCGGCCCGCTCCAGCAGCACGTGGCGGACGAGGGAGTACCCGTTCGAGTGAAGGCCGGAGGAGGCCATGGCCAGCACCACGTCGCCGTTGCGGATGCGGTCGGCGCCCAGCACGCGGTCCGCCTCGACCACACCGGTGCCGGCGCCCGCCACGTCGTACTCGTCGGGGCCCAGCAGCCCCGGGTGCTCGGCGGTCTCCCCGCCGACCAGCGCGCAGCCGGCCAGCACGCAGCCCTCGGCGATGCCCTTGACGATCGCCGAGACCCGCTCGGGCACGACCTTGCCGACGCAGATGTAGTCGGTCATGAAGAGGGGTTCTGCCCCGCACACCACCAGGTCGTCGACGACCATGGCCACCAGGTCGTGGCCGATGGTGTCGTGCACGCCCATCTGCTGCGCGACGGCGACCTTGGTGCCCACGCCGTCCGTCGCGGACGCCAGCAGGGGCCGCTCGTAGCGCTTCAGCGCCGAGGCGTCGAAGAGTCCGGCGAAGCCGCCGAGTCCGCCGAGGGACTCGGGGCGCTGGGCCTTCTTCACCCACTCCTTCATCAGCTCGACGGCCCGGTCCCCGGCCTCGATGTCGACGCCGGCCGACTTGTAGGACACCTCGCCGCCGACGGCGGTGTCCCCGGTGGCGTGGCCGGCCGATGTGTCAGTCATGTCTCTCCGTCGGATCACGTCGGTCAGGGGCGCCGGAGCGCGTCCGCGGCGCCGGGGCCGGTGGCCAGGGTCTGGACGCCGTCCACGTCGGACTTGGCGCGCTGCCCGCTCTCGGACTCCAGCAGGTGCTTGCCGAGCAGTTCCGGGTCGGGCAGGTCCATCGGGTACTCGCCGTCGAAGCAGGCGCGGCACAGGTTCGGCTTGGCGATGGTGGTGGCCGCGATCATGCCGTCGGTGGAGATGTAGGCCAGGGAGTCGGCGCCCAGCGACTTGCCGATCTCCTCGACGCTGAGGCCGTTGGCGATCAGCTCGGCGCGGGTGGCGAAGTCGATGCCGAAGTAGCACGGCCACTTGATGGGCGGCGAGGAGATGCGGATGTGCACCTCTGCGGCGCCGGCCTCGCGCAGCATCTTGACCAGGGCCCGCTGGGTGTTGCCGCGCACGATGGAGTCGTCCACCACGACGAGCCGCTTGCCCCGGATGACTTCCTTCAGCGGGTTCAGCTTGAGCCGGATGCCGAGCTGCCGGATCGTCTGCGAGGGCTGGATGAAGGTCCGGCCGACGTAGGAGTTCTTGACCAGGCCAGCCCCGAAGGGGATGCCGCTCGCCTCCGCGTAGCCGATGGCGGCCGGCGTGCCGGACTCCGGTGTGGCTATCACCAGGTCGGCCTCGGCCGGCGCCTCCCCGGCCAGCTTGCGGCCCATCTCCACCCGGGAGAGGTACACGTTGCGGCCGGCGATGTCGGTGTCCGGACGGGCGAGGTAGACGTACTCGAAGATGCAGCCCTTCGGCTTCGCCTCCGCGAAACGGCTGGACCGCAGTCCGTTCTCGTCGACGGCGATCAGCTCGCCCGGCTCGATCTCCCGGATGAAGGAGGCGCCCACGATGTCGAGGGCGGCCGTCTCGCTCGCCACCACCCAGCCGCGCTCCAGTCGCCCGAGCACCAGCGGGCGCACGCCCTGCGGGTCGCGCGCCGCGTAGAGCGTGTGCTCGTCCATGAAGACGAACGAGAAGGCGCCCTTGACCAGCGGCAGGACCTTCGCGGCGGCTTCCTCGACGGTGAGCGGCTTGCCGTCCTCGTCGGTCTGGCCGGCCAGCAGCGCCGTCACCAGGTCGGTGTCGTTGGTGGCGACCACCTGGTTGGCCCGTCCGCCACCGCCGGTGGTGGCCAGGTTCGCCACCAGTCCGGACAGTTCGACGGTGTTTACCAGGTTGCCGTTGTGTCCGAGCGCGATCGAGCCGTGACCGGTCGCGCGGAAGGTGGGCTGGGCGTTCTCCCACACCGACGCGCCGGTGGTGGAGTACCTGGCATGACCCACCGCGATGTGGCCGCGGAGGGAGCCGAGGGAGGTCTCGTCGAACACCTGGGAGACCAGGCCCATGTCCTTGAAGACAAGGATCTGCGAGCCGTTGCTCACCGCGATGCCCGCGGACTCCTGTCCTCGGTGCTGCAAGGCGTAGAGCCCGAAATAGGAGAGTTTGGCGACCTCTTCACCCGGTGCCCAGACTCCGAAGACGCCGCAGGCGTCCTGGGGGCCCTTTTCACCGGGGAGGAGGTCGTGGCTGAGTCGTCCGTCACCACGAGGCACGCTCCCGAGTCTAGACGGGTGAACCCGCTCCGCCGAATCGAGGACCTCGACGAACCCCGATGACCTGCGGTTCCGCGTTTTCGTACGAGACCGACGTCACCGCCGCGCTGTGCGGTCGACCAGTGGCGGGGGCCCGGAGCTCAGCCTAGGACCGGCAGCAGGTCGGAGAGGTCCGCCCGCGGGCCGCTCGCCGAGACCGCCCCGGCGGCGCGGGCCCGCTCCCATCCGACCCGTCCGGTGGCCAGCCGCAGCCAGGTCAGCGGGTCGGTCTCGACCACGTTGGGCGGTGTGCCGCGGGTGTGCCGCGGGCCCTCCAGGCACTGGACGACGGCGAACGGCGGCACCCGCACCTCGACCGACCCGCCGGAGGCCTTCGCCGCCAGCGCGTCCGCCAGCAGCCGGACTACGGACGCGAGCGCGTAGCGGTCCAGCGCCGGCGGCACGCCGGTCGCCCTGGCCAGGTCGTCGCTGTGCACGACCAGCTCGACCAGGCGCGTGACGGTGAAGTCCAGCGCCCGCATCGCGCCGAAGCGGTGCGGCAGCAGCACGTCCTCGCGGACGGCCATCTCCAGCACCGGCTCCAGTTCCTCGGCGGCGGCGTCGATCGCGGCCGCCGCGTCCGGCACGCTCGCCGCCTGCTCCCTCGTCCGGGTGTCGAGCACCTCGGCGAGGCCGGCGGTGGAGACCGCCCACGCCGACAGGTCCGTCTCCGCCCGGCGGGCCGTCGGCGCCGGCTCGGCCAGCAGCCGGGGCAGCGCGTCGATCTGCCCGGCGACGTGCACCAGCAGGTGGTGCACGTCCCAGCCGGGCAGTCCGGACGGCGCCGCCAGTTGCGCCGCGGTGCACTCGTGGGCCGCCGTGCGCACCGTCTCGACCTGCGCGGCGAGGGCGTTGCGCACCCGGAGCGGGTCGTAGGCGCGGGGCTTGCGTCGTACGGGAGGCATGGCAGGAGGGTAACGGGCGCGTACCGGGCCCTCCCGCTGCGTAGGCGGCGCGCGGGCCGTGTGCCAGGATTCGGCTCATGCCGATTGCGGAGCGCTATCTCGCCGACGACGAAGAGCCGGTGCACGTCACCCGCCAGCACTGGACCGAGATGGTCAGTGAGTTCCTGGCGCTGTGCCTCGTCTGGGCCGTCGCCGGGGCGCTGCTGTGGGCGCTCCCCGCCGACGAGCAGTGGCACGGCACCGCGGTGTGGGTGGTGGTGGGTGCGGCGGTCGTCGCCTCGCTGTGGTTCTGGCTGATCCCGCTGCTCCAGTGGCGCCGGACGGTCTACATCCTCACGACCAGGCGCGTCTACAAGCGCAGCGGCTTCCTGACGAAGGCCGGCCGCAGCATTCCACTGATCCGGGTGAACGACGTGTCGTTCAAGGCCTCGCTGTGGGAGCGGATCATGCGCTACGGCACGATCCACATCCAGTCCGCGTCGGAGCAGGGCAAGATGACGCTGAAGCACGTGCCCGACCCGGAGGGCCTCACCGCCCTGATCTACCAGCAGGTCGACGAGGAGCAGCGGCGGCACCAGCAGGGCCCGGGGCTGGCCGATCCCGGCGGGATGATGCCGCCGGTGCGCTGACCCCCGGCCCCCGGGAGCCCTCGCCGTCGCCCGCGGCGCCCGGCAACGACGGCGGCCCGCCC
>NZ_BAAHCA010000401.1:0-4338 GCF_054776295.1 Streptomyces sparsus | reverse complement strand
GCCCTGCCGCCACACCGCCCTGCCGCCACACCGCCCTGCCGCGCCCGCCTCGCGCTCAGGCGGCGTCACCGGCGTCCGAAGCGGCGTCCGAAGCGGCGTCGGAAGCGGTGCGGAGGCGGCCCGGAGGCGGGGGAGATTCGCGGCATCGGGTGTCGACGAGGCCCTCGGGGCGGGTTGCCGAGGGTTTCTCGCTGTTCGATTCCCCGCCCGATCCGGGCCGCCGCGGCCTGATGTCCACAGAAAACCGAGGATCGGCCCGTCCACACCCTGGGGACTGTCGGGTTGTCCAGAAAGCGTCCACAGCGGGAGTGGGTGGTGCATGATCGTCCGAGGTCAGGCGGTTGGGGAAATGTGCACAAAGACAATCCACAGCCTGTGGACAGAAAATCGGCCGTCAACAGCCGTCCGGGGTTGTCCACCGGCCGCCCACAGGCAGGTGGGGGTTGTGCACAGCTTCTCCACACCCCTGTCCACTGTTCGGCAACGCGACGCGCCCTCTCACCACCCCGAGTGAAAGGCGTCACATCAAGGTGCCGGATTGGGCTGTTGAGAACTTGGGTAAACCTGGGGACGCACCTGTGGGGAACCAGGGTCCGGCTGTGCATGAGGTGTGCAGAACTTTCGGCCGTCCACAGGAACCCCCTCTTCGTCCACCGCCGCGCCCACAGGCCCGGTGGACAAAAAACGGGCTTTGACCTGCGCAGACGGGGTTATCCACCGAATCCACAGGCCCTACTACTACGACCACAGAGTTAGAGCAGGAATCTCGATTCGAAGTGGGGGCTGTGCACAACTCGCCTCGAACCGTGTCCGCCCCTCCGGCAACGACTTGACCCCGAGCAGCACCAGCTGTCAGTCCGGTGCGTCAGACTGGACCCCGGCAACCAGCAACAGCAGGAGGCGGCTGAAGGTGAAGATCCGGGTAGAGCGCGATGCACTGGCGGAGGCGGTGGCGTGGGCCGCCAAGAGCCTGCCCGCCCGTCCCCCGGTGCCGGTCCTGGCAGGGCTGCTGCTGAAGGCAGAGGGCGGCAAGCTGAGCCTGTCGGGCTTCGACTACGAGGTCTCCGCCCGCGTCTCGGTCGAGGCGGACACCGAGGAGGACGGCACGGTCCTCGTCTCCGGCAAGCTGCTCGCCGACATCTGCCGGGCCCTGCCGAACCGTCCGGTGGAGATCTCCACAGACGGTGTACGGGTCACCGTCGTCTGCGGCTCCTCCCGGTTCACCCTGCACACCCTCCCGGTCGAGGAGTACCCGGCGCTGCCGGAGATGCCCACGGCCACGGGCACGGTCCCCGGTGAGGTCTTCGCGGCGGCCGTCTCCCAGGTGGCGATCGCCGCCGGCCGGGACGACACCCTGCCGGTGCTCACCGGTGTGCGCATCGAGATCGAGGGCGACACCGTCACGCTCGCCTCCACCGACCGCTACCGCTTCGCGGTCCGCGAGTTCCTGTGGAAGCCGGAGACGCCGGACGCGTCCGCGGTCGCGCTGGTCCCGGCCAAGACGCTGCTGGACACCGCCAAGTCGCTCAGCGGCGGCGACCACGTCTCGCTGGCGCTCTCCGGATCCGGTTCCGGTGAGGGCCTGATCGGCTTCGAGGGCGCCGGCCGCCGCACGACGACGCGTCTGCTGGAGGGCGACCTCCCCAAGTACCGCACGCTGTTCCCCACCGAGTTCAACTCGGTGGCGGTCATCGAGACGGCGCCGTTCGTCGAGGCGGTCAAGCGCGTGGCGCTGGTCGCCGAGCGCAACACCCCGGTGCGGCTCAGCTTCGAGCAGGGCGTGCTCATCCTGGAGGCGGGTTCCAGCGACGACGCACAGGCTGTGGAGCGGGTGGACTCGCAGCTGGAGGGCGACGACATCTCGATCGCCTTCAACCCCGGCTTCCTGCTGGAGGGCCTCAGCGCGATCGACTCCCCGGTGGCGCAGCTCTCCTTCACCACGTCCACCAAGCCGGCTCTGCTCAGCGGTCGGCCCGCGGTCGACGCGGAGGCCGACGACGCCTACAAGTACCTGATCATGCCGGTGCGGCTCAGCGGCTGACCAGCCAGTTGAGCGGCCGACCCCACAGGTGTGCACGGTGGTCCGGGCGTAGGCTCGGAGGCGCAGTCAACCGTGCGTGAAACGTGAAGAAAGGCGCCTGATGGAGCTCGGTCTCATCGGTCTCGGCAAGATGGGCGGCAACATGCGCGAGCGCATTCGCCGCGCCGGCCACACCGTCGTCGGATACGACCGCAACCCCGACCTCGCGGACGTCCACAGCCTCAAGGAGCTTGTGGACGGCCTGTCGGGACCGCGGGTGGTGTGGGTCATGGTGCCCGCCGGTGCCGCGACGCAGTCCACCGTCGACGAACTGGCCGAACTGCTCTCGCCCGGTGACGTGGTCGTCGACGGCGGCAACTCCCGCTGGACGGACGACGAGAAGCACGCCGCCGAGCTGCGCGCCAAGGGCATCGGCTTCGTGGACTGCGGGGTGTCCGGTGGTGTCTGGGGCCTGGAGAACGGCTACGCGCTCATGTACGGCGGCGACGCCGAGGACGTGGCGAAGGCGCAGCCGATCTTCGACGCGCTGAAGCCGGAGGGCCAGTTCGGCGCGGTGCACGCCGGCAAGGTCGGCGCCGGCCACTTCGCGAAGATGGTCCACAACGGCATCGAGTACGCGATGATGCAGGCGTTCGCCGAGGGCTGGGAACTGCTGGAGGCGGTGGACTCGGTGACGGACGTCCGGGAGGTCTTCCGCTCCTGGCAGGAGGGCACGGTCATCCGTTCCTGGCTGCTGGACCTGGCCGTCAACGCCCTGGACGATGACGAGCATCTGGCGGGGCTGCGCGGGTTCGCGCAGGACTCCGGCGAGGGCCGCTGGACGGTGGAGGCCGCGATCGACAACGCGGTGCCGCTGCCGGCGATCACCGCGTCGCTCTTCGCACGGTTCGCGTCCCGGCAGGAGGACTCGCCGCAGATGAAGATGATCGCCGCGCTGCGCAACCAGTTCGGCGGGCACGCGGTGGAGAGCAGCAAGTAGCAGCAGGTCGCGGCACCCGGCGGCAGGAGGGTGGCGGCCGCAGGCAGGCGGTTTCGGTCGAGCCGGGGTTCCGGCGGGGAAGGTCAGCGGGTCATCCATGCACGTCACGCATCTCTCGCTGGCCGACTTCCGCTCCTACGCCCGGGCTGAGGTCGCCCTCGACCCGGGCGTGACCTCGTTCGTGGGGCCCAACGGCCAGGGCAAGACGAACCTGGTCGAGGCGGTCGGCTATCTCGCGACGCTGGGCAGCCACCGGGCGTCGTCCGACACTCCGCTGGTCCGCATGGGCGCCGAGCGGGCCGTGGTGCGCGCCGCGGTGCGGCAGGGGGACCGGCAGCAGCTCGTCGAGCTGGAGCTGAACCCGGGGCGGGCCAACCGGGCGCGGATCAACCGGTCCTCCCAGGTGCGGCCGCGGGACGTGCTGGGCATCGTGCGCACCGTGCTGTTCGCGCCGGAGGACCTCGCGCTGGTGAAGGGCGACCCCGGTGAACGGCGCCGTTTCCTGGACGAGTTGGTGACGGCCCGCACCCCGCGGATGGCCGGCGTCAGGTCGGACTACGAGCGGGTGCTGAAACAGCGCAACACCCTGCTGAAGTCGGCGGCGATGGCCCGTCGGCACGGGGGCCGCTCGATGGATATGTCGACGCTGGACGTGTGGGACCAGCATCTGGCGCGGGTGGGCGCGGAGTTGCTGGCCCAGCGGCTGGACCTGGTGGCGGCGCTGGGCCCCCTGGTGGACAAGGCCTACGAGCAGGTGGCGCCCGGCGGCGGCCCGGTGTTGCTGGAGTACCGCAGCGGGGCCGGGGCGGGCAACCGCGAGGAGCTGTACGGCCAGTTGCTGGCCGCGCTGGGTGAGGTGCGCAAGCAGGAGGTCGAACGCGGGGTGACGCTGGTCGGCCCGCACCGCGACGATCTGCTGCTGACGCTGGGCGGGTTGCCGGCGAAGGGCTACGCGAGCCACGGCGAGTCGTGGTCGCTCGCGCTGGCGCTGCGCCTCGCCTCGTACGACCTGCTGCGGGCCGAGGGCAACGAGCCGGTGCTGGTGCTCGACGACGTCTTCGCCGAGCTGGACAGCCGCCGTCGGGAGCGGCTGGCGGAGCTGGTGGCTCCGGGTGAGCAGGTGCTGGTGACGGCGGCGGTTCCGGAGGACGTGCCGGCGGTGCTGGCGGGCGTCCGGTACGCGGTGTCGGCGGGAGAGGTGACGCGGACGTGAGCGGTGGGGACGTGTCGCAGCCGAACGGGTCGGCCGACGGGTCGCGGGACGGGTACGGCAGCGGGCCGGCCGACGGTCCGGGGCCGGACGCGGACGGGCCGACGG
>NZ_BAAHCA010000400.1:0-4365 GCF_054776295.1 Streptomyces sparsus | reverse complement strand
CGGGCCCGCCGGCGCCGGCCACCGCCACCACGGCCCCTTCCAGGGGGCCGCCGTCGGTGTCGGCCGTGCCGGGGGTCCCGGGGGTCGCTGTGCTCATGTCCTTCGCCTCCTCGTGCCCGTCGCTCATGCGGCCACGTCCACGGACGGGCGGTCCGCGGTGATGCCCCTGGTCGAGGCGATGACGCCCCGCAGCTTCTTCGAGAGTGCCTCGTAGAACATGCTGAGCGGGAACTCGTCCGGGTGCACCTCGTCGACGAGTTTGCGCGGCGGCAGGTCCAGGTCGAGGGCCTCGGGGCCCTTGGCCCAGGTGGAGCCGGGGTGCGGGGAGAGGTAGCCGGCGACCAGTTCGTAGGCCTTGAACCAGTGCACGAGCTTGGGACGGTCGATGCCGTCGCGGTAGAGGGTCTCGATCTCCTCGCGCAGTCGCACCGTCACCTCGCGGGCGCGGTCCCAGTCGATGGTGAGCTTGTTGTCGCGCCAGCGCAGGGCGTCGTGCTGGTGCAGGTAGGCGAAGAGCAGCTGGCCGCCCAGACCGTCGTAGTTGCGGTTGCGCTCACCGGTCACGGGGAAGCGGAACAGCCGCTCCAGGATGACGGCGTACTGCACGTCCCGGCCCTGCGTGAAGCCGTCGGCCTCCAGCTTCACGCCCTCGTGGAAGGCGGTGAGGTCGCAGCGCAGCTCCTCGAGGCCGTACATCCAGAACGGCTGGCGCTGCTTGATCATGAACGGGTCGAAGGGCAGGTCGCCGTGGCTGTGGGTGCGGTCGTGGACCATGTCCCACAGGACGAACGTCTGCTGGGCGCGGTGCTGGTCGGTCAGCAGGCCGTGGGCGTCCTCGGGGAGTTCCAGGCTGGTCACCTCGCAGGCGGCGTTCACGACGCGCCGGAACCGGGCGGCTTCGCGGTCGCAGAAGATGCCGCCCCAGCTGAAGCGCTCGGGGGCCTCGCGCACGGCTATCGTCTCGGGGAAGAGCACGGCGGAGTGGGTGTCGTAGCCGCTGGTGAAGTCCTCGAAGGTGATGCCGAGGAACAGCGGGTTGTCGTAGCGGGTGCGCTCCAGCTCGGAGAGCCAGTCGGGCCACACCATGCGCAGGACGACGGCCTCGAAGTTGCGGTCCGGGTTGCCGTTCTGCGTGTACATGGGGAACAGGACGAGGTGCTGACGGCCGTCCACCCGCTGCTCGGCGGGCTGGAAGGCGAGCAGCGAGTCCAGGAAGTCGGGCACGGCGAAGTCGGAGTCGGCCCAGCGGCGCAGGTCGGAGACGAGCGCGCGGTGGTACGCCTCGTTGTGCGGCAGCAGCGGCGCGAGGGCCTCGATCGCGCCGATCACCCGCTCGACCTCGGCCGTGACGGCCTCACGGGAGGGGGCGCCCTCGGCACCGAAGTCGATGGAGCCGTCCTTCGACTGCCAGGGCCGGATCGTCTCCACGGCGCTCTTCAGGTCCGACCAGGCGGTGTGCTCCACCACGGGCGAGGCGGTGGGAACACCGTCCGCCGCGGCGCCGGGCAACAAGGTCTGAGTCATCTCTGTCCCTCCACAGGAAAAATCATGTGCTCCTCACGGTAGGCACAGTCCTACCCCGCACTCAAGCGGAGTAGCCGTAAATCTTCCTGTTCAAGCTGCGTGAGTACGGTGTTTTTCCTCTCGTTTGAGGATTGCACAGCAGCTTCAGGCGGTGACCCCAGGGCTGAGCTGCCGATTGGAAACGGGGCCGTAACGGGACGGAACGGGCGTGCGGGCCCCGGTGGCCGCCGTCCCCGGCACGTCCGACGCCCGCCCGATGGCGTTCACCCCGCGTTGGCCGGCTCCCGCTACGCTTCTCCGCGAGCGGGCGCCAGCCGGCCCGCCCTCCGTACGAAAGCGAGAGCACCACCGTGTCACTGCTCACCGTGGGACACCGCGGTCTGATGGGGGCCGAGCCGGAGAACACCGTGCGTTCGTTCCGCCGCGCGGAGCGCGAGGGCGTCGACGTGATCGAGCTGGACCTGCACCTCAGCAGGGACGGCGAGCTGATCGTGATGCACGACGCCTCGGTGGACCGGACCACCGACGGCACCGGGCCGCTCGCCGGCCACACGCTCGCCGAACTGCGCCGCCTGGACGCCGGCCAGGGGGAACGGGTACCGACCTTCGAGGAGGTCGTCGACGCCGTCGCCGCGCCGATCCAGGCGGAGATCAAGGACCGCGACGCCGCCCGGGTACTCGCCGGCGTCATCAAGGACCGGAACCTGCACGAGCGCGTCACGGTCATCTCGTTCCACGACAGCGCGCTGCGCGAGACCCGTTCCCTGCTGCCCGGCATCCCGCTGGGACTGGTCACGGGCCGCTCGACCGCGACCGCGCCGGAGCGTGCCGTCGAGCTGGGCGCCGAGCTGGTGTCGGCGGAGTTGCCGCGCCTGACCCCCGACGTGGTCACCCGCTGCCGGGCGGCGGGTGTCCGCGTGATCAGCTGGACCGTCAACACCACCGAGGAGCTGGCCACCGCCCGGACGCTCGGGTTGGACGGCGTGGTGACCGACATGCCGCAGATCGTGCACGCCGCCCGGCAGGAGTGACACCGCGCGGGAGTGACACCGCGCGGCACCGTCTCGGCGCACCGGGGCACGCGCCTCCCGGACGCCGACCCGCCGGGCGAAGGCCGAGGTGACCACCGGCCGCGGCGGGGGGCCGTCCGGCCGGGGACCTGGGCACCGCCTCAGGCGAGGGGCTTCACCAGCAGCTCGAATACCAGGTCGTCCCGGAGCGGCACACCGCAGCGCTCGTCGCCGTAGGGGAAGGGGACCAACTGCCCGGTGCGCGTGTAACCGCGGCGCACGTACCAGGCGATCAGATCCTCCCGGGCGTTGATCACCGTCATCTCCATGCGACGGGCGCCCCACGCCTCCCGGGCGGTTCGCTCCGCCTCGGCCAGCACCCGCTTGCCGAGACCCCCGCCCTGGAGCCCGGGACGGACCGCGAACATGCCGAAATAGGCGATGGGTGTCCCGTCCGGCGCGGTCCGGCCCTGCAACTGGCAGCAGGCCGCCAGCAGTCCGTCCGTGTGCGCGGTCAGCAGCAGGCTGTCGGCGTCCTCCAGCACGGCACGCACCCCCTCGGGGTCGGTGCGCTGCCCGTCCAGCAGGTCCGCCTCGGTCGTCCAGCCGACCCGGCTCGCGTCCCCGCGGTACGCCGACTCGATCAGCGCCACCAGCGCCTCGACGTCGGCCTCGACGGCGTACCGGAAGACGGGGCCGGTCGTCTGCTGGGCGGTCGTCCGCTGTGCTGCGTCCATGAGCGGTGAGCCTAACGCGTCGGCCCGGGCCCGCGCCGACGTGCCTCCCGACGCCCCCGGGCCCTCGGCACGCCTCCCGGGCCGTGATCGGCAGGCGGTGCGCGCGGGTTTGCTCCGACCCGGCACGGCGGGCTGACGGGGCCCGCGACGGCCGCCTAGGGTCGGCTCATGGTGCATGTACTGAGCAGCCGGGTGCTGCTGCGACCCACCGACCCCCAGGCCGCCCGCGACTACTACGGCGGCGCGCTCCGCCTCGCCGTCCACCGGGAGTTCGGCACCGGAGAGGAACGCGGCACGGTCTACTTCCTGGGCGGCGGCTTCCTGGAGATCTCCGGCCGGTCCGCCGAGCCGTGCTCACCGGGCCTGAAGCTCTGGCTCCAGGTCGCCGACGTCATGGCGGCGCACACGGAACTCGTCGAGGCGGGCGTCGAGGTGCTGCGACCACCACTCAGGGAGCCCTGGGGCCTGGTGGAGATGTGGATCGCGGCACCGGACGGCGTCCGGCTGTGCGTGGTGGAGATCCCCGAGGACCACCCGCTGCGCCACCGACCCGGCATCTGACCCCGCGCGCTCCCGGTTCTGCCCCTGTGCGCTCCCTCTGGCCGCCGGCTCCCCGGCCCTCCCCGGGCATCCTCCCCGCACGGGTCGGACGGCGGGGAGGGGCACGATGCACGGGCCGGAACCGGTGGCGTGGTTGCTGACCGCGGTGTGCGCGCTGGCCGCCCTGGTGTGCCTGGCTCGGGCCCGCAGCGGGCCCCGGCCACTGCGCCGGATGGCAGCGGCGGAGTCGGTGATGGCGTTCGGCATGGCGGCGATGGCCCTGCCTGCCCAGCCGGTTCCACCCCTGGGGTACGTGGCGCTGTTCACGGCGACGGCGGCGGGTTCCGCCGTGCTGCTGTGCCGGGGCGCTCCCCACCAGGCGCACCATCTGGTGGAGTCGCTCACCATGGTCTACATGGGCCTGGCCATGACGGGCCCGGCGACCGGGCCGCACACCGCCCACCAGGAGGACGGCGGCGTGCCCGCCGTGACGGGTGTGCTGCTGCTCTACTTCGGGCTCTACGCCCTGCGCGCCGGCCTCCGTCTGCTGCCGG
>NZ_BAAHCA010000399.1:0-4382 GCF_054776295.1 Streptomyces sparsus | reverse complement strand
CGGGCGCCGACCCGCGCGCACGGGCCCTCGCACCCGCGCACCGTCGCACCCGCGCACCGATCCGCGGTCGGCAACGCCGACCGCCCGGTGCTCGCCCCGGGCATCCGTCCCACCTGTCAAGACCCGTTTCGCGGTCACCACCCCTCATCCGGGAGAATTCAGCTCATGAGCAACCCCCAGCAGCTGCGTTACAGCAAGGAACACGAGTGGCTGTCGAACGCCGAGGACGGCGTCTCGACGGTCGGTATCACCGAGCACGCGGCCACCGCGCTCGGTGACGTGGTCTACGTCCAGCTCCCCGAGGTGGGCGACTCGGTCACCGCGGGTGAGACTTGCGGCGAACTGGAGTCGACCAAGTCGGTCAGCGATCTGTACGCACCGGTCACCGGCGAGATCACCGAGATCAACCAGGACGTCGTCGACGACCCGGCGCTGGTGAACTCCGCCCCCTTCGAGGGCGGCTGGCTGTTCAAGGTGAAGATCACCTCCGAGCCGGACGACCTGCTGTCCGCCGACGAGTACGCCGCCTTCACCGGTAACTGAGCCCGCACCTGCCAGCACACCACGATCGGATCCTGATCTGATGTCGCTTCTCAACCAGTCCCTCCACGAGGTGGACCCGGACGTCGCCGCCGCCGTCGACGCCGAACTCCACCGCCAGCAGTCCACCCTCGAGATGATCGCCTCGGAGAACTTCGCTCCGGTCGCGGCGCTGGAGGCCCAGGGCTCGGTCCTGACCAACAAGTACGCCGAGGGCTACCCCGGCCGCCGCTACTACGGCGGTTGCGAGCACGTCGACGTCATCGAGAACATCGCCCGCGACCGCGTCAAGGCGCTGTTCGGCGCCGAGGCGGCGAACGTGCAGCCGCACTCCGGCGCGTCCGCCAACGCCGCGGCGATGTTCGCGCTGCTCAAGCCGGGCGACACCATCATGGGTCTGGACCTCGCCCACGGTGGGCACCTCACCCACGGCATGCGGATCAACTTCTCCGGCAAGCTGTACAACGTGGTCGCCTACCACGTGGACGAGAAGAGCAACCTGGTCGACATGGACGAGGTCGCCGCCCTCGCCCGCGAGCACCGGCCGCAGATGATCATCGCCGGCTGGTCCGCGTACCCGCGCCAGCTCGACTTCGCCGCCTTCCGGGAGATCGCCGACGAGGTCGGCGCGCTGCTCATGGTGGACATGGCGCACTTCGCCGGCCTGGTCGCGGCCGGACTGCACCCCAACCCGGTGCCCTACGCGGACGTGGTCACCACCACCACGCACAAGACCCTCGGCGGCCCGCGCGGCGGTGTCATCCTGTCCAAGCAGGAGCACGCCAAGAAGATCAACTCCGCGGTCTTCCCCGGCCAGCAGGGCGGCCCGCTGGAGCACGTCATCGCGGCCAAGGCGGTCTCCTTCAAGATCGCCGCGACCGACGAGTTCAAGGAGCGCCAGCAGCGCACCCTGGAGGGCGCCAAGCTGCTCGCCGACCGCCTCACCCGGCAGGACGCGGTGGACGCGGGCGTCTCCGTGCTCTCCGGCGGCACCGACGTGCACCTGGTCCTCGTCGACCTGCGCAACAGCGAGCTCGACGGCCAGCAGGCGGAGGACCGGCTGCACGAGGTCGGCATCACCGTCAACCGCAACGCCGTCCCCAACGACCCCCGGCCGCCGATGGTGACCTCGGGCCTGCGGATCGGCACCCCGGCGCTCGCCACCCGCGGCTTCACCGCCGAGGACTTCACCGAGGTCGCGGACGTCATCGCCGAGGCGCTGCTGCCCGACTTCGACGAGGCCAGGGCCAAGTCGCTGGCGGCCCGCGTCTCCGCGCTCGCCGACAAGCACCCGCTGTACCCCGGCCTGGGCGCCTAGGCAGGAACCGGCCCGGGTGACCGGGCCGCAGGCCCGCCGCCGGACGCCCCGCACCACCCCCGCGAGGCGTCCGGCGGAACCACCGCACCGCCCGCTCCACCCACGAGCAGACAAGGGAGTCCGCCACCGTGGCCATCTCCGTCTTCGACCTCTTCTCCATCGGCATCGGCCCGTCCAGTTCGCACACGGTCGGCCCGATGCGCGCGGCCCGCATGTTCGCACGCCGCCTCAAGAACGAAGGCGTGCTGGCCCAGACCGCCTCGGTGCGCGCCGAGCTGTTCGGTTCGCTGGGCGCCACCGGCCACGGCCACGGCACGCCGAAGGCCGTGCTGCTGGGCCTGGAGGGCAACGCCCCGCAGACCGTCGACGTCACCCGGGCCGACAGCGACGTGGAACGCATCCGCTCGCAGGGCCGGCTCCGGCTGCTCGCCGACGAGATCGGCGACGCCCACGAGATCGGCTTCGACGTCGACCGCGACCTGATCCTGCACCGGCGCCGGTCGCTGCCCTACCACGCCAACGGCATGACGCTCTTCGCCTACGACACCGACGGGCACCCGCTGCTGGAGAAGACCTACTACTCGGTCGGCGGCGGCTTCGTCGTGGACGAGGACGCGGTCGGCGAGGACCGCATCAAGCTCGACGACACGCCGCTGGCGTACCCGTTCCGCACCGGCGACGAGTTGCTGCGCCTCACCCGCGAGACGGGCCTGTCGATCTCCGCGCTGATGCTGGAGAACGAGAAGGCGTGGCGCACCGAGGAGGAGATCAGGACCGGGCTGCTGGAGATCTGGCAGGTCATGCAGGCCTGCGTGGCCCGCGGCCTGAACCAGGAGGGCATTCTGCCCGGGGGCCTGAAGGTCCGCCGCCGGGCCGCCACCTCCGCCCGTCAACTCCGCGCGGAGGGCAACGAGTTGGCGCACGCCATGGAGTGGGTGACGCTCTACGCCATGGCCGTCAACGAGGAGAACGCCGCTGGCGGCCGGGTGGTGACCGCTCCCACCAACGGCGCCGCCGGCATCATCCCCGCCGTGCTGCACTACTACGTCAACTTCGTGCCCGGCGCGGACGAGGAGGGTGTGGTCCGCTTCATGCTGGCGGCCGGCGCGATCGGCATGCTGTTCAAGGAGAACGCCTCCATCTCCGGCGCCGAGGTCGGCTGCCAGGGAGAGGTCGGCTCGGCCTGCTCGATGGCGGCCGGCGGGCTCGCCGAGGTGCTGGGCGGCTCCCCCGAGCAGATGGAGAACGCCGCCGAGATCGGCATCGAGCACAACCTCGGCCTGACCTGCGACCCCGTCGGCGGACTGGTCCAGATCCCCTGCATCGAACGCAACGGCATGGCGGCCGTGAAGGCCGTCACCGCCGCCCGCATGTCGCTGCGCGGCGACGGCCGGCACCACGTCTCGCTGGACAAGGCGATCAAGACGATGAAGGAGACCGGCGCGGACATGAGCGTCAAGTACAAGGAGACGGCCCGGGGCGGCCTCGCGGTGAACATCATCGAGTGCTGAGCTTGTAAGGCCCCGACCAGCGCTCTTCTCGCTTCCAGCGCTGTCGGGGCCTTCCTGCTCACGCGGCGGGGAGTCCCGAACTCGTCGAGGACGCGGAAGCCGAGCATGGCCCGGTCGGGCAGTCGGCCGTCGCCGCCGAACGTGGAATCCTCCGCGGCCGGACGGCCGGTCCTGCGGACGCCGCGTGAGCGGCACTGTCGGCTCGGGCCGGACCGTCCGCCGCCCGTCCCCTGGACGGGTGCTTCCGACCGGCCGCCGGTGTCACTCGCGGGTGCTCGTCGTGCTCGATCCGGCGAGCCAGCGTTGCTCCTTGCCGCCGTCCGCGCGCTGGAACCCGACACCGCCGGGACGCGACGGGCGCTTCGGGGTGAGGGCGAGGTCGTGGGCCACGAAAGGGCGCAGTGCGCCCTGTTCGGAGAGGTAGAACCGCAGGTCGTGGCCGTGCCGGCCGTCGATCCCGGAGCACCGCCGCAGCCCCGGGCCGCGGTCGGAGCCGCCGCGCGAGTCCAGGCACAGGCCGGGGTCGGAGTAGTTGCGCAGCAGCCCGCGGTCGTCGAGCGTCCACTTCTGGGTGCTGACCGGTTCGCACGCCTGCATGTCGGCGTCGCGGTCCTCCTGGGGCAGCCGGCCCTGGATGTCGAGGCACAGCCCGGAGTGGGCGTTCACGTACTGGGTGAAGCTGTCCCGTCGCGGTGGCGCGTGCGGTTCCATGGCGGGCGGCGGGTCCGCCGCGGGCGGTGCCGACTGCGACGGGCTCGGTGACGCGGACGGCGGCGTGGCGGACGGTTCCGGGGCCGGAGACCTGGACGGCTTCCCGGAGGGCTCTTCCGGCTCTGCCGAGACGGTGACGGTCTCGGTGGCCGCAGGTGGGGCGGGCACGGCGATCCCGGACGGCTTGGGGTCACCCGAGCCACCCGCGCCACCGACCACGAAGGCGGCGGTGCCGGCCGCGACCGCCAGGGCGGCGACGCACGCCACCAGGACGGCCACCAGGCTCGGACCGCGCCCGGCCG
>NZ_BAAHCA010000398.1:0-4397 GCF_054776295.1 Streptomyces sparsus | reverse complement strand
TGGGCCGTCCGGAACGGCCCCGGGCTCACCGCGTCGGCCGGTGGCTCACCGGACGGGGAGGGCGGCGACCACCTCGCCGTGCTCCAGCCCGCCGGTCGGCCGGAAGCCGAGTGAGGTGTACAGCCCGGCGGCGGGCAGGTTGTCCGGGTGGTAGGAGAGCCGGATCTCGCGGCAGTCCGGCTGCTCGGCGAGCCACGCGGTCAACGTGCGCATCGCCGCCCGCCCGATGCCCCGACCCTGGCACCCGGCGTCGACGATCATCCCGCCGACCCAGTGGCAGCCGTCCTCCTCGCTGCGGGCCCACATCACGTGCCCCACCACCTGACCGCCCGCCCGCACGGCCAGCGAGTGCCACTGGCCGCCGCGCATCGACAGCAGCAGGTAGCGGGCCGCCAGCGCGGCGACGAACTCCCGCTGCTCGTCGTGCGGCGCGATGTCGGCGACCGCGCGCCAGTTGTCGTCCGTCACCTCGTGCAGGGTGACGCGTTCCCCGAGCCGGTCCTGGTTTCCGTAGTCCACGATGGTGGATACGACCACAGTGAGAGCCGGCGCGCATCCCGTTAACGGTCGGGCCGGGCGGTCGCGCGGCGGAAGGCGGGCAGCGGGCATGGCGATCCGAGCGGTGCTCTGGGACGTGGACGACACCCTCTTCGACTACAGCGGAGCGGACCGGGCAGCCGCCCTGGCGCACCTCGCGGACGAGGGCCTGCTGGACGGCTACCCCACCCCGCAGGACGCGCTGGAGCACTGGGCCGCGGTGATGGAGCAGCAGTTCGCCCGGTTCCTCGCCGGGGAGGTCGACTTCGCCGGGCACCGCCGCGAGCGGGCACGCGGCGTGCTGGGACGGCCGCTGCCCGACGCGGAGGCGGACGCCTGGTTCGGTCGCTACGTGACCCGCTACGAGGCGGCGTGGGCGCTCTTCCCGGACGTGCTGCCCGTACTGGACGCGCTGGCCGACGGGTTCCGCCACGGCGTGCTGTCCAACTCCTCGACCGCCAACCAGGACCGCAAGCTGCGGACCCTGGGCGTTCGCGACCGGTTCGAGGTGCTGGTCTGCGCGGAGGACCTGCGGTGCGCCAAACCGGACCCGGCCGCGTTCGAGGCGGCCTGCGCGGCGATGGGCCTGCCGCCGCGCGAGGTCGTCTACGTCGGGGACCAGCTCGCCACCGACGCACGGGGCGCCCGGGCGGCCGGGCTGACCGGTGTCTGGCTGGACCGGTCCGGCGCCGGCGGGGAGTGGGCGCCGCGGATCCGCGGTCTGGACGAGTTGCCGGCCCTGCTCGGTTCGCTGGCTGCTCCGTCCCGGCGGCAGTCCCAGCAGTCCCAGCAGTCTCACTGAGCCCTTGGGCCTCACCCGTCACGCCGCCGCGCCCGTCGCCGGCTGCCGGGCCGGCTGCCGCAGAACCCGAGGTCACGGAGGTGTGACCGGTCCGCTCAAGCGCCGGTCCGGCGGTATTCGTCTCAGATAGTAGGAAGGCCAAGTATTCGGCGAGACATTACAGCCAAGCCCTCGTACCTTGGTGGGAGCCGGACGATTCGCTCCATCGAGCGAACGGCGGATGAGGCGCGGTGCCTCGGCGCAGGTGACCCCTGCCGCACCGCTCGCCCCCGCCCCTTGCGGCACGCATGAATCCGCTTTCTCTCGGGGTTTGTCTGCTGAAGGAGCTTGACCATGGAGACCACCGCCCACCGCCGTGCCCGCCACACCGCCGCCGACGAGGCCGACCGCAAGAAGGCCGCCGCCGCCCTCCAGCGTGCCCTCGACCGCCGGGACAACGGCGGCGCCACCGGGCACTGATCCGCCCTCGCACGCACGGGTGCGGGCGGGCGCCCCTCGTGGGTGTCCGCCCGCACCCGTGCCCGCCGTCCAACGGCGGCGGCCCGGGTGAACCGCCGTGCCCCGGGCGGGTGGACGCCCTGCCGGGTGTCCACATGGTGAAAGGGTTGTGTCAGCCCCTGGACGTCCTAGTAGTGTCCGCGGCATGGCGCGAAGCATCGATCTGGCAGTGATTCCCGGCGACGGCATCGGCCGGGAGGTCGTGTCCCAGGGCCTCAAGGTCCTGACCGCGGTCCTCCCGCAGGACGTCAAGCTGGAGACCAAGGAGTACCGGCTCGGAGCCGAGCGCTGGCATGCGACGGGGGAGACCCTGCCCGATGCCGAACTCGAACAGCTCAAGGGGCACGACGCGCTCCTGCTCGGAGCCATCGGTGACCCCTCGGTCCCGTCCGGTGTCCTGGAGCGGGGGCTGCTGCTCAAGCTGCGCTTCGCCTTCGACCACTATGTGAACCTCCGCCCCTCGAAGCTGTTCCCGCAGACGTCGACCCCGCTCGCCGGGCGCCCCGACATCGACTTCGTCGTGGTCCGCGAGGGCACCGAGGGCCCGTACGTCGGCAACGGCGGCAGCCTGCGCACCGGCACCCCCGCCGAGGTGGCCACCGAGGTCAGCCTCAACACCGCCCACGGCGTGGAGCGGGTCGTGCGGGACGCGTACGAGCGGGCCAACGCCCGTCCGCGCCGCAAGCTGACGCTGGTCCACAAGAACAACGTGCTGGTCTACGCCGGCCACCTGTGGAAGAACATCTTCGACCGGGTGGGCGCGGAGTACCCCGACGTCACCACCGACTACCTGCATGTCGACGCCGCCACGATCTTCCTGGTCAACGACCCGGCGCGGTTCGACGTGATCGTCACCGACAACCTCTTCGGTGACATCCTCACCGACCTCGCCGCCGCCATCTCCGGCGGTATCGGTCTCGCGGCCTCCGGCAACATCAACCCGACCGGGGAGTTCCCCTCGATGTTCGAGCCGGTGCACGGCTCCGCCCCGGACATCGCCGGCACGGGCAAGGCCGATCCCACCGCGACGGTCCTCTCCGTCGCGCTCCTGCTGCGGCACCTCGGCTTCGACGCCGAGGCCGGACGGATCGAGGACGCCGTCACCGCCGATCTCGCCGAGCGGGACCCGGCCGTGACGCGCACCACCGACCAGATCGGTGACGCGCTCGCGGTACGAGTAGCGAGCTAGCCCGACGCGTGCACAGCGCCGGGCCCACGCGCCCGGCCGCTGTGCTACTCGGCGGTTGGGTGCGACCATCTGCCCCAGAGGCCGCCACCCGTGTCCTCGACGCGGCATGCCACGCGCGATAATCGGACGCGGGGCCGCCGTGCGAGGAGAAACTCGGACGTCCCAGTACGTGTGCGGTCCGCCACGCCGATCAGTGAAGGACGCACTCATGACGACCCCCCGTATCGCTTTCGACCTCAAGCCCTCGTCCCGGCCGCTGGCCGACGCGGAGCGTGAGGCCGTGCTCGCAAACCCGGGCTTCGGCCGCCACTTCACCGACCACATGGTCACCATCAGGTGGACCGAGGGCCGGGGCTGGCACGACGCGCAGCTCGAACCGTACGCGCCGCTCCAGATGGACCCGGCGAACATGACGCTGCACTACGCCCAGGCCATCTTCGAAGGGCTCAAGGCGTTCCGGCAGGAGGACGGCTCGGTGGCGGTCTTCCGCCCGGACGCCAACGGCCGGCGCTTCCAGCGGTCCGCCCGCCGGCTGGCGATGCCGGAGCTGCCCGTCGAGACCTTCATCGAGGCGTGCGACCTGCTGGTCAAGCAGGACAAGGCGTGGGTCCCCGGCGTGGGTGAGCAGTCGCTCTACCTGCGGCCGTTCATGATCGCCACGGAGGTGGGCCTCGGGGTGCGGCCGGCCAACGAGTACCTGTTCCTGGTGATCGCCTCCCCGGCCGGCCCGTACTTCCCCGGTGGCGTCAAGCCTGTCTCGGTGTGGCTGTCCGAGGAGTACGTGCGGGCCGCCGCCGGCGGCACCGGCGAGGCCAAGTGCGCCGGCAACTACGCGGCCTCCCTCGTCGCCCAGGCCGAGGCCGCCCGGCACGGCTGCGACCAGGTGGTCTGGCTGGACGCCGTGGAGCGCCGCTGGGTCGAGGAGATGGGCGGCATGAACCTGTACTTCGTGCGGGGCACCGGCGCCGACGCCACGATCGTCACGCCGGAGCTCACCGGCACGCTGCTGCCTGGCATCACCCGCGACTCGCTGCTGAGCGTCGCCGCCGACCTGGGCTACGGCACCGAGGAGGTCCGGCTGTCCACCGACGACTGGCAGGCCGGCAACGCCGACGGCTCCATCTCGGAGGTCTTCGCCTGCGGCACCGCCGCGGCCATCACCCCGGTCGGCTCGGTCAAGTCCGCCCGCGCCCAGTGGACGGTCGGCGATGGGCAGCCCGGCGAGATCACCATGAAGCTGCGCGAGGCGCTGCTCGCCATCCAGACTGGCCGCGCCGCCGACCCGCACGGCTGGCTGCACACGCTCGGCTGACCCGACGACGAGCCGCTCGTCCCCCGGCGAAGCCGGTCACGGGCGTGCGCGCCGCCGCG
>NZ_BAAHCA010000397.1:0-4410 GCF_054776295.1 Streptomyces sparsus | reverse complement strand
CCTCATCTGCTACAGACGTCTCAAAAAGACCCGCTCATGATCGTGTTACGAGTTCATAGCACGTTCTCGAGTCGCTGTGCCAATTCCGTAATGGTCAACGAGTCCAGGTCGAGATCTTCCAGAATCCTGTCATCCGGCTTGATGTCTTCGGTCGGTCGCTCGCTGAGGAGCGAGATGATGTTCTTAACCTGTACCAAGGTGTCGGGCTGGGCGGGCACGGGCTGCTCCTTTTCTCGGGCTTTGGGGTCGACACGGTTTCGGTTACGGGCACAAAACCACTTGTGCCCGTAGGACAGGCCCGCACCGAAGCCGAAGAGAAGAACGGGGTCACCGCGATCCACCTGGCCGCTCTGACGCAGGGTGTGCAAAGCGAGTGGGACGGACGCGGCTGAGGTATTGCCTGCGTTGATCACATCGGTGGCGGTCACCAAGTTCGGTGCGTCCAGGCTCTGGCTCAGGGCGTTGATGATGCGCAGGTTGGCCTGATGCGGGACGAAAGCCCGTAGGTCCGCCGGCCGCAGACGCGCGCGCTCGCAGGCCGCCTCCATGACACCCAGCAATTCGGCGGTGGCCCATCGGAAGACTTTTCTCCCCGCCATCTCCATCCGCCCTGTCGCGCTGGGGATACGGATCAGGTCCGCCTGTGCACCGGCGCTCCCCCACGCGACAGGAAAGATCGACGTGTCCGCTGAAGGAACCACAAGTGCCGCTGCTGCCCCGTCTGCGAAGATCGGGCCGGTGTCACGATTTTCAGGTGCTACCCAGTCGGTCATCCGCTCGGAGCCGATGACCAGGACGCCCCGCGCGGACCCGGCCCGGACCAGGCCGTCAGCGACCGCCAGACCGTGGCAGAACCCCGAACACGCGGCGTTGAGATCGAAACCGGCCACAGCCGTGATGCCCATACCTGCGGCGACTTGCGCGGCCCCGTTGGGCATGGGGGAAGGCATGGAGCAGGTCGCAAGCAGTACCACATCGATGTCGTCGAGGGTGGCTCCGCAGTCCGCCAGTGCTTCCTTCCCTGCAGCGATGGCCATGGCCGCTACAGTCTCGGCCTTCGAGGCGTGCCGGCGTTCTTCAATTCCCACCCTGTCGGAGATCCACTCTGCGCTCACCCCGGTTGCGGTGGACGCACGCTGATTGGTCACTACCTCTGTGGGCCGGTAGGCCCCCAGTCCGCTGATGCGGGAACCAGGGCTCGGCACCCCGATCCATGGGGCAACGGCCGCCCCTCGGTGCTTCAGGTCCTCATTCATGTGACGCTGCAGTACGTTGCGGGACGGGGGCGCCGTACCATGCACGATGCGATGCCTGCATGCGGAATCCGAGCTGACGAGGCCGCAGGCGCCATCGTCCGAATCGAGAGGGCTCGCACTCACTCCGGCCACAGCAGGAGGCGGACGTCGTAAGCGTGTACCCGAGGGCCAGAACGTGCACCGGTGGCGACGTGTCGCGGACGTGAGCGCGTTGAACATACGAAGGATGGCCCGGTGTGTCGCTCCGGAGGCGCGGGCGTGATCACCGCCCCTCCGTGTGCAGTCCGCGAATCCGTGGGCGGCGGGTCAGCCCAATGTTTCGCGTGCAGTTGCCCTGTCACTCAAGGATCTTGAAGGCCGACGGCAGACCGCAGGCGCCGGGCCTGACACGTGCGGGTTCATCCTGACCCCCGATATCCAATGGCGGTAGCTACCCTGAGCTGGCTTCCCGTTCGGGCCTGACATGCGAGGGGAGCCTGGCCGCCCGGAACAAAGCCACCGTCTGCGGGGCCAGTTGCACACGGTGCTGCTGTGGGGAACTGCAGTCGAACGTCACCCTTGATCGTGCAACGCGCGCACGCCCAGGAGCTCCCGAACCTCTTGCCCTCCGCGTTCCTGTGGAGTGTTCTGGACGTGGCACCCAGCAGTGTGTGTCTCGACTGGGGGCTGCCACTCACTCTGTATTGACGGGAGATACCGGACATGGCCAGAAAGCGAAGGAAGAACCTGATCGACGACTTGCTCGACCGGACTGATGACGCGAGCCGCGACATGACCAAGGTAACCCGCCGGACACTCACGGGCCGGAAGAAGAAGAGGAACAAGAAGGCCAGCGCGCGAAAGTGGGCCAAGCGCAACAATGAGGCCATTGAAGCTCTGGCGGTCCAGCTGGACCGGTACATCAAACACGACCGGGAGATGGCACAGTCGCGCGGCAAGGCGTGACAAGAGGGCAGGGCACATACGTCTGCGCCAACTGCGCTGAAGTCCAGAGCATGAGGGCGATCTAACGAGTTGGTGCGTGATAGCGGATGAGGCGTCGTTGCTGGCAGGTGGCATGATCCGTCTGTGGCGATCATGGTCAATCGGGCGGTCCTGGCGAGTCGGCTGTTCATCGGAGTCTCGCGGCATCATCTGGCCTGTTTGATCGGGGAGTTGGCCGTGCCGTGGCAGGCCGGTGTCGAAGGCCGCCGCCATGCTGCACGAGGCGGGAACAGGAAGCGGGCCGCGGGTGCCGGCGCCCGTCACCAGCTGGTGTTCGTCGACCGGCTGGTGGCCACGCTGATCCATCTGCGCCATGATCTGCCGCATTCGGTCCTTGGCCTCTTGTTCGGCGTCGACCGCTCCACCATCACCCGCGCGATCGGGGAGATACGTCACCTCCTGGCCGAGCGGGGGTGCGCGGTCCCCGACCGTCCCGGCCTGCGTCTGCGGACGCTGCCGGACGTGTTCGCCTATGCCCAGGCCGAAGGCATCGAGCTGCGGCTGGACGCCACTGAGATCCAGGTCCGCAGACCGCCGGCCAACCGAGGCGGTCGCCGGGCGTTCGTCTCCGGCAAGAAGAAGCAGAACACCATGAAGGCCACCGTGGTTGCCGACTGGCGGGGCCGCACGTTATGGACCGATGCCCTGCGACCTGGACGTATGCACGATGTCGCGGCCACGCGCAACGAGGGCATCACCGTCTGTTTCCAACACTTCTCCGACGTCGAGGTCCTCCTGGACGACGGCTACCTCGGTCTCAGTCGCGACCACCGAGGACAAGCGATCACACCGCCCAGAAAGCCGCGGCCGGGAGCACTGCCCAGCAGAGTTGAACAGTGGGAACGCGACCGCCACGACCATTCGTCCGACCGCATCAGCGTCGAACACGCCCTCGCCGACCACAAACGCTGGAAACAACTGACGCGCTGGACCCACCGCCGCGACCGCCTGCCCGACACCTACCGCGCCATCGCCGACCTCGTCTCAGACCGCACCGCCACCACCTGAAGACAGGCCACGACCAGGCCAAACACACCTCACCCGCTATCACGCACCAACCCGTTACGAGCTGGTGCGCGGTTGGCGGTGAGACGTCGAGTCGGGATGGTTGATCATGGTCGGGTGGTGGGGAACTCGACGCGTGCGGTGATCATCAGCAATCGGCGGATCACAGGGCTGACTGCCAGAGTGATTGCTGAACTCGTCGAGGAGATCGGCCCGTTGTGGCACGAGCGTCACCAGGCGAGGCTTGCCGCTCGACCGCGGAAGCGGGCCATGGGCGCCGGCGCGAAGTACCGGCTGGTGTTCGTCGACCGCCTCCTGGCCACGCTGGTCCACCTTCGTCACGGGCTCACCCACGACGTGCTGGCCTGCTGGTTCGGAGTGGACCGCTCCACCATCACCCGGGCCATCGGCGAGGTGCGGCCCCTGCTCGCCGAGCGAGGCTGCACCGTCAGCCCCGACGTGCGGCTGCGATCTCTGGCCGAGGTCGTCGACCATCTCGGCGCGAGCGGGACGGCCGGCATCGTTGACGGCACCGAGATTCGGGTGCGCCGCCCGGCCGCCGGACGCAAGGGTCGCGGCAAGTTCATCTCCGGCAAGAACAAGCAGAACGCCGTCAAGTCCATGGTGGTCACAGACGGCGAAGGCCGCGTCCTGTGGTGCAGCCCGGCCCGTCCCGCAAGCTGCGCGGACATCACCCACGCCCGCCAGTTAGGGCTGGTCAGGCTCCTGGCCGACGGGCCCGCGGTCGAGTCCTCGCCGATGCCGGCTATCAGGGACTGGGCGCCCAGACCGGTGGCCGGGTGGTGACACCACCGCACCGCAAGTTCAAGAAGAACGCCCCTGACTGGTACGAGGAGATGCACGAGCGACAGCGCAAGGCGCACTCCTCACGCCGTATCCGTGTCGAGCACGGCATCGCCCATCTGAAAAACTGGCGAGCTCTGGCCCGCCACCTCGGCCGCCGCGAGCATATGAGTGACACCATCCAAGCCATCGCCGGCCTGCTGTCCCACTCGCAGACCGTGGACCTGAGCTCCACAAGGCAGACGTGAACACGGGCCACACCGAAGTTCACGACGTCTCACCGCCAACCGCGCACCAGCTCGTTAAGAACTCGTAACACGATCATGAGCGGGTCTTTTTGAGACGTCTGTAGCAGATGAGG
>NZ_BAAHCA010000396.1:0-4411 GCF_054776295.1 Streptomyces sparsus | reverse complement strand
GCTTCCCGTCCCACCCGGCCCCCGGCGAAGGCGACGGCGACAGGGACGGGCACGGCGGAGGGGCGGACGCGTACCGGGCCGTGGCCGGCGGAAGCCCGACCGATCCCGGGGAGCCGTCGGGTGACCTGTGGGTCGCGCCCGCCGAGGCATACCAAGTGCCGGGCGTGCGCCGGTGGCGGACGGGGGCACGAGCCCGCGCGGGCGTCGGACGGTACGCCGGCCATGACCGGGACGCTGGTGCCGCGCTGGACCAACCGCGGGCGGTGGAGCGGGCCGTGCGGCTGCTGAGGCGGCGGGTGGACTCCCGGACCGCCGAGGTGCTCGACGAGGAGGCGACGGCGGAGGCCACGTGCGAGGCGGGCTTCTGGGCGCCGGTCCTGGTACCGGCCCGGGAACGCTGGCTGACGGTGTCGCTGGTGGTCGAGTCCGGGGGCGCGATGGCGCTGTGGTCGAGCACGGCGGAGCAGTTCGCCACCGTGCTCGCCGGCTCCGGGGCGTTCCGGGACGTGCGGGTCCACGACTGGGCGGAGGGCGACCGGGGACCGGTGCTGCCCAGCCGGGACGGCCGGCACCTGGTCCTGGTGCTGTCCGACACCCACGGCCCCCGCTGGGCCGACGGCAGCGCGCACCGGCAGCTCGCGGCCTGGGCGGCGGACGCGCCGGTGGCGGTGCTGAACGTGCTGCCCGAACACCTGTGGACGCGGCTGCCGGTGCTTCCCTCCCGTGCCCGGTTGCGGTCGCCCGGTCCTGCGGCGCCCAACTCCCGGTGGACGTGGGAGGAGGACGACGTGCTGGCCGCGTTCCGCGGGGCGTCGCCGGTCGGCGCGGGATGCCCGGACGGGCCGTCGGCGATCCCGGTGCCGGTGCTGGAACTGGACGCCGAGGCGCTCACCGGATGGGCGCGGTTCACCGCGACCGAGCGGCCGGCGGAGTACGTGGCGCGGGTGCTGAGCGTCTCCGCCGCGTGCGGACCGGTGCTGCCGGCGGCCGAGGGGCAGGGGCAGCGGGGGGACGCGCCCGGGCGGCCGATGGCGGCCGGTGACCGGGTGCGCAGGATGCGGGCGCAGCTGTCGCCGACCGCCTACCACCTGGCTCGGCTGTACGCGGCGACTCCGCTCAACCTCACGATGCTCCAGGTCATCCGGGCCGAACTGCTGCCGGAGGCCCGCACCTGGCACCTGGCGGAGCTGCTGATCAGCGGTCTGCTGCTGCCCGCCGAGGAGCCGGCCGAGCCCGAACCGGTGCCCGCCGCGGCGCGCATCGAGTGGGAGTTCGAGGACGGGGTGCGGCAGGAACTGCTGGCCGAGGGCACCCGCCGGGAGACCGGGCGGGCGTTGCGGGTGGCGTTCGATCACCTGGGCCGCATCGTGCCCGGCAGCGCCGGTCAGTCGTTACGTCTGGTGAGCAGCCTGGTGGCCGATCCCGGCCAGGCTGCCCGACTGTCCATCGCCGAACGGGCGCGGCACTGGCTCCACCCCGCCATTTCCGCGTTCTCCGCGCTGGACGGCGCCGAGTACACCACAGCATCGGCGGAACTTGTCCGCCAGTCAGCCGAAACAAGCGCCGCCAATGACGCATCTCATACCGAGAGTGATAATTTCGGCGCGCCCGCGTTGCCTTTCGCCTTCGACGGGGAGACAGGAGACGCCGACGCGCTCGGAGATGGAGGGAACGTGTCCGTGAGTGGTGTGCAGCCCGCCTCTGCCAAGGCGCAAGACGAGGGGCTGCGGAAACCACCGCCCGTCTGGGGAAATGTGCCCCCGCGAAATCGCGCTTTCACCGGTCGCGGTCAGCTTCTGGAGAATCTCCACGCGCGTCTTCAGGAAGGCACCACCGCGGTGCTGCCCGAAGCGTTGCAGGGAATGGGCGGGGTGGGCAAGTCGCAGTTGGCGGTGGAGTACGTCTACCGTCATATGCACGAGTACAACGTGGTCTGGTGGATTCCGGCGGAGCAGCCGCAGCAGATCCGGCAGGTGCTGGTGGATCTCGCGCGGCGGCTCGATCTGGACATCGGCGGCGGTGAGGCGAACACCGCGGTTCCCGCGGTGATAGAGGCGCTCCGCGTCGGCAGGCCGCACAGCAACTGGCTGCTTGTTTTCGACAATGCGGAGAATCCGGAAACCGTCCGCGAGTTCTTCCCCACAAACGGCCCAGGACGCATTCTCGTGACCTCTCGCAACGCGCAGTGGGCGACCGCCGCGCGCCCCTTGGAAGTGGACGTCTTCACCCGCGAGGAGAGTCGGCAGCTCCTCCAGCTGCGTGCCCCCGACCTCGACGACGCCACGGCCGACCGGCTGGCCGAGACCCTGGGCGACTTGCCGCTCGGCGTGGAGCAGGCGGCGGTCTGGCTGGCCGAGACCGGCATGCCCGCCGACGAGTACCTGCGTCTCTTCGAGCAGCAGGCCGCCGAGTTGATGCTGAGCGATCCGCCGCCGGACTACCCGCTGTCGGTCGCCGCCGCGTGGAACGTCTCCCTGGAGAGACTGGCGAAGAACCACCCGGCCGCGTTGCAACTGCTCCAGGTGTGCGCTTTCTTCGCGCCGGAGCCGATCTCCCGGAAACTGCTCACCGGGGTCCGGGACGCGCCGGTGCCGCCCGAGTTGGCTGCCGCGCTCAACGACCCGATTCGCCTCGGCCGGGCCATTCGGGAGATCAACCGGTACGCGCTGGCCAGGATCAGCCACAGCACCAACACCATTCAGCTCCACCGCCTGGTGCAGCGCGTGCTGATCAACCAGATGCCGGAGTCGTTGAAGACGCAGATGCGCAACGGAGCCCACCGGTTGCTCGCCAACGGCGACCCGGGTGAGCCCACCGCTTCCCACCAGTGGCAGCGTTACGGCGATCTGCTGCCGCACGTGCTCAACAGCCGGGCGGTGGATTCGGCGGACCCGTGGGTGCGCCAACTGGTGCTGAACGAAATCCAGTACATGTACTCCTGGGGTGACCACGAGGGTTCCAGGGATCTCGCCGAACGCACCTACCGCAGTTGGCAGCGGGATTTGGGGAAGAACGACGAGCACACCCTGGCCGCCGCCCAGTTGTACGCCAACACGCTGCGCATTCTGGGCCAGTACCGGGACGCCTTCGAACTGGACCGGCGCACCCAGCAGGTGATGCGGGAAGCACTGGGCGAGGAACACGAGTCCACGCTGGAGGTCACCAGCACCATCGCCTGGGACCTGCGACTGCGCGGTGACTTCACCATGGCGTTGCAGATCGACCGGGAGATCCTGGAGACGCACCGGCGGCTGTTCGGGCTCAACGACCTGTCCACGCTGAACGTCGCCCACCGCATGGCGCTGAGCCTGCGGCTGATCGGCAACTTCGACGAGGCGCTGGAGCTGGACCAGGACACGTACCGTCGCAAGGTCGAGGAACTCGGCGAGGACACGCTCTCCACGTTGTCGACGCTCGCCGCCGTCGCGCTGGACCTCCAGGAGGCGGGCAACTACATCGCGGCCCGCGACCAGCAGCGTGAGGTGTCGAACCGGTACGAGTACACCTTCGGGCCGACCAACTTCAACACCATGGCCAGTTACAAGGGCCTGGCGGTGACGGAGCGGCGCGCCGGCCGCCACGAGGTGGCGCTGGAGCTGTCGGCCAAGGCGCTGACGCTGTTCCGGACCCGCTACGGCGACAACTACCCGAACACCCTGGCCGCGCTGCTCGCACACGCGGTGGACGTGCGGCACAGCGGTGACCTGCACCGGGCCCTGGAGCTCAGCGAGCAGGGCGTCAAGGGGTACCAGCGCCTGTTCGGGGCGGACCATCCGCACGCCCTCGCCGCCCAGGTCAACCACGCCGTGTGCCTGCGCATGCTCGGCCGCACCGACAGCGCACGGCAGTTGAACGAGCAGTTGCAGGGCATGCTGAAGGAGCGGCTGGGCGCGGACCACCCGAACACCCTGGTGTGCGGCAGCAATCTCGCGGCGGACTACTACGAGTTGGGGGAGGCGCAGCGCTCGGTGGACACCAGCAAGCGCTCGCTGGAGCAGTGCCGGGCCCGGCTCGGTGACGACCACCCGGCTTCGCTGGCGACGGCCCTCAACCTCACCCTGGGCCTGCGCATGACGGGCGGCGGCACCGAGGCGGACACGCTGTACGAGGACACCCTCGCCCGGTACGAGCGGATCCTCGGCCCGGATCACCCGGGCACCGTCGCCGCGGCCGGCGGCAGCCCCGCGAACTGCGACATCGACCCCATGCCGCTCTGAGCCGGAACGCCGCCACCCGCCCGGTAGGTCAGTCCCGACGGGTCAGTCCGGTCCCGGCCGTCCCACCGGCCGGTCCGGGGCGGCGGCGGGGCGGGGTGGGGGTGCGGTGAGCAGACGCGGGGAGCGGCCGATCCACTCCGCCACCGCGACCGGGTCGGGCGAGCGCCCGTTCCGCGTGCCCATCGACCGCCACA